>DATLYW010000018.1 GCA_035574315.1 Candidatus Zixiibacteriota bacterium | reverse complement strand
GTGTTTGGAGATGCCGGCGGAGCCGAAGGGGAGCACGTTTGCGGGCAAGGTGCGTCATTTATCGTATCCGGTGCGGGAGCTGGGCGGGTTGATTTTCGCTTACCTCGGGCCCGACCCCGACAACCCGCCGCCCCTGCCGCGGTACCGTGCGCTGGCCGATCCCGCCGGACGGCGGTCGCTCGAGGACACACGCGTCTACGGGTACAACTGGTTCAACTTCATCGAAAACGGCGCCGATCCGGTGCATTTTTCCATTTTGCATCGGGCCGACCCGGCCGATGGAACGTGGCGAAGCTGGTTCTTCGACGCCAAAGACGTTCCGCCTTTCGACGCGATCCGGACTCGCTACGGAATGAAAGTGATCTCGCGGAAGCCGGGACCGACGCCCGATACCGAATACGTCGACGAGAAAAGTTTTGCCCTGCCGAGTATCCTGCAAATCGGTGACACCGAATTCACCCATTTCAAAAAGCCCAAGGAAGCCCTCGCAGAAGGGTGTCATAACGAGCACTTCATGTTCGCAACCCCCAACGACGACCAAAGCTTTACGCTCTACACGGTCAATCACTATACAGGTGACGATCCCGATTTTTTCGAGAAGCTGTCCCCCAGCCGCCGCATCGCCGCGCCCACACCGAAGAAAGAGTACGACCAGCGGAAGTATTCACCGTATCGGGGAAACGTTCGCACTGAGGACATCATGTGCCAGACCACGCAGCCGTTGCTGGGTGAGCGGCGGGAGCATCTGGCGGCGTCGGACAAAGGCGTGATCCTGATCCGCAAGATCATCCTGGAGGCGATTCAGGCCGTACAGGACGGCCGCAGGCCCACCGGCGTTTGGGGCCCCGAAGACATCGGCGCGATCGTCGACATCGACTCGTTCACCGGAATCAGGAAAAAGGAGCTCGGCGGCAATCAATGAGGACCAAGCGCATAGTCGGCTGGCGCGGCGTTTCTCTGATATTGATTCTGGGGTTCGTTCCGGGACAGCGCGGCGCAGTCCAGGCCTCGCCCATCCGGATCGCTTACAGCGCCGTCAGCGGTGCAATGGCCCCCCTGTGGGTGGCACAGGAAGGCGGCTATTTCAAACGAGAAGGCCTCGATACGGAGTTGCTTTACATCGGGGGCGGCTCGTTGCTGATCCAATCGATGATCAGCGGAGAGGTTTCATTTGCTTACGGGCCCTCCGTCCCCGTCATCAATGCCGCGCTCAAGGGCTCCGACCTCGTCTTGATCGCTAACACAGGGAACGCGTTGGTGTTTTCGATCATGTCACGGCCCGACATCAGGCAGCCCGCGCAGATTCGCGGCAAGAAGGTGGGCGTGACACGCTTCGGCGGCTCCACGGACTGGGCGTTGGATGCTGCGCTCAAACAATGGGGCCTGGATCGCGGACGGGAAGTCGTCGCGGTTCAAACAGGAGGAATGCCGGAGAGTCTGGCCGCGTTGACGGCGGGGGCACTGGACGCGGCCGTGCTGTCCCCGCCCAGCAACTTTCGGGCTCGCAAGGCCGGCATGAACGAGCTGGTCGACGTGGGGCAGCTCGGCATCGCTTTTCCGAATACCCCACTGTCGGCGACCCGCTCGTATCTTCGCTCGCATCGCGAAAACGCGCTCCGCTTCATCCGCGCTTTCTGCGCCGGGCTGTACCGGCTGCGTCGGGACAAAGAGTTCAGCATGAGAGTGCTGGCGAGATACACCAGGGTTCGGGACGCGGAAACTCTGGCTGATCTTTACCAGGTTTACGCGGTTCGGTACTCCGGAGACCTCGTTCCGTACGTGCGCGCCGAAGGCGTCGGTACGATTCTCACGAAAACCGCGGGCAAGGAGGCCAGGGACTCCAAGGCCGCGGATTTCATCGACAACGGCCTTCTGAGGGAGCTGGAGCAGAGCGGCTGGTTTCGCAGTCTCCGCTAGCGGTTCGCAGCGGCGATGAACGTTCTGATTACGGGCGGATCGGGAAGGCTCGGGCGGTGTCTCATTGGAGAATTGATGCGCCACGGCCATGCTGTTTGCGCGCTCGACGTGGCTCGGCCGGAGGGGGAGCCGTGCCGCTTCGTGGTCGCCGATCTTCTCCGATACGAGACGCTGCCGAGGCTCGTCAGTGGATTCGACGCGGTCGTTCACCTGGCACGGAAGCGTTTCCCCTACACGGAGAAGGGTTACGATCCCGCGAGCGGGACATGGAAGATTCCCGATGCGCCGGACGACGCGGAAACGTTCGCCCGCAACGTGGAGATGACGTACAACGTCCTGGCGGCGGCCTGCGATGCGGCCGTGAGAAAAATCGTCGTCGGGTCGAGTCTGGCCGTTTATGGGTTTTATTACCCGCTTCGGCCGTCCTGGCCGGAGTATGTCCCGGTCGACGAAGGCCACCCGCGTCGGCCGCAGGACCCCTACGGTTTGTCCAAGCTCATCGGGGAGGAGCTGGGGGAGTCCTTCTCGCGACGGAGCGGCGCGCAGGTCGCCAGCCTCCGTTTTTCCGGCATTTACACTGAAGACCATCGCGCCCTTCTTCTCGAAAGGAAAAAGAACCCGACGATCCGCGGAACGGGTGCGTTGTGGAGCTACGTGGACGTCCGTGACGCCGCCCGGGCGTGTCGGCTGGCGCTCGAAGCCGATTTTGCGGGCTGTGAAAACTTTAACATCTGTGCTCCCGTTACCCTGATGGACTCGACGACGCCGGAGCTCGTGGGCCGGCATCTTCCGCACGGCGTAGAGCTGCGCGAGAAGTCCAATACCAACTGGTCTGGCTACAGCACCAGGAAGGCGCGGGAAATGCTGGGATTCGAGGCGTCATTTCTGTTTGCGGGGTAAAGCGACTGCATCGAGGATTCCATGGCGGATTCCTCGGCAACACCATTTTAACCGCGACGACGCGATGCGATGCGTGCCTTGACAATGTCGGTGCCGCCGTAGTATTCGGGTGCGGTCCGTCCGCCGACGCGGGCGGTGTGCGACTCGGACGAGCAACGGCAGCTTCGCCGCGCTTGGCGAAGCCTAAAGCTCCGGAAGCAAACCCGGGGAAACCGCGAGGAGGGCTCGATGATCCGGTCAAGCGCCGTTTTTCTCAGCGTCGGAATCTTCGCCCTCGCTTCCGCGCCCGCCGACAGCGAACCGCTGAAAGTTCCTTACGTTTCCGTTTCGCCCAATCCCGCGCCGCTCTGGATCGCCCACGAAGCGGGCCTCTTCAAGAAAAGCAGTCTCGAGGTGGAGCTGGTCTATATTCCGGGCGGAACGGTAATCATTCAGGCGATGCTCTCCGGCGACGTGAAGTGGCAAACATGGCGCCGCCGGCGGCGATCGGGGCTTGGGTCAAAGGGGCCGACATCGCTCTGATCGGGACCGGGGTCAATCGGCTGTTGGAAACAGTGATGACCGCGTCCGAGATCAAGCGACCCCAAGATCTCAGGGGAAAGAAAATCGGCATCAGCCGCTACGGCTCGCTCACCGACATCATCCTGCGCGAGGGGCTGCGACACTACAAGCTGAATCCAGAAAAAGACGTGGTCATCCTTCAGGTCGGCGGCGAGGCACCGCGGCTGGCGGCCCTGAAGAGCGGTGCGGTCGATGGGGCGATGCTCTCGGGAGACCAGCGGTTTCAGGCGGAGAAACTGGGGTTCCACGTTCTTATCGATTTCAGCAAGCTGCCGATCGACTATCCCATCAACGGCATGGTGGCGCGCAGAGATTTCATCCGCGGTCAGAGAGAGTTGCTCAAAAGGTTCGTTCGGTCTTGGGCGGAAGGAATCAAAATCGTGAAGACGGACAAGGAGTTCAGCCTCAGGGTTCTGCAAAAGTACCTGCGAGTCGGAGACCGAGAGATCCTCGACAAGAGTTATGAACAGTACAAGCCGGTTTTCGAGGCGGTTCCCTACCCGGAACACAAGGGAGTCGCGTTCGCATTGAGCCGCCTGGCCGAAAGTTCCCCCGAGGCGGCAAAATTGAAGGCTGAAGACTTTATCGACCCCAGCATCGTCGCCGACCTCGACCGCGAGGGTTTCTTCAAGAGTCTCTATTCTGAAAAACGGGGTCGTTGACAAGGAGGAGACCGATGTTCGCGAAGCTTAAGCACCTGGCGATCGTGAGCGAACAGTACACTCTTCTCGGAAGATTCTACGAAGGCATGTTCGGAATGAAGCCTTCACAAAACGCCAGACCCTTCGGCGCGGTCGTTGTCAAGGACGGTTATGTAGGGTTGAACATCAACCCGAGAAAAGGCAAGGCCGGCCGCCAGGCCGGGCTGGACCACTTCGGTTTCGAGGTGGAAGACGTTAACGTGGTCTATGAACGTCTGAAAGCCGACTATCCGTCCATCAAAGTTCTGAAACGACCCAGCACGAGGCCATTCGCCGGTATCAGCACGCATGACCCGGCTGGCAACGTCTTCGACCTTTCGCAGCGGGGCATGGAGAACAGGACGGATGCCTATGTCGAGGCGGACCGGGAGCAGAAACGACACATCAGGCACATCGCGCTGCGGGCGGTCGAACCTGCGAAGCTGGCAAAATTCTATCGCGACGTATTCGAGTTGAGGGAAACCGAGAAGCCGGCCGGCGACCCTAATTTTTATCTCTCAGACGGAAGGGTCACTTTCGTCATCATGCCTTGGGACATCACCGATTTCGCCGGAACCGGAATCGAGCGGCCGGCACTGGACCATATCGGGTTCAAAGTCGAAAGCGTGGACGCCGTGAAGAGCGAGCTGGAAAAGGTCAAGAAGGAAAGACCGTCGCTCGCACCCAATCCTGTCGGGCCAGAGGCAGGGTCGGAGGGTGAGGCCAGGCTCAGGCTGTTCGCCAAATGCCCGCTCGGGCAGTTTCACATGTCAGACCCCGACGGGGTGCTGATCGACGTGAGCGAGAAGTAAGGCGCGCTCGCCGGCCTCATTTCTGGCGCCCCGCCGCATCGAGGTAGTTCTGCCAGAGATGGCGGCAGCGAAGGCCGAGGATCTTCTCCGCTTTGCTTGAATCCAGGCCGCTCCAGTTGCCGGAAAAGCCTTCCTTGATCCGCGGGAGGTCGGGTAAGAACCGGCGAACCAGGTCGTCGGTCGGCTCGGGCATCGCGCTCGTGGGCGCGGCGGCGTTGAAGATCTCGTGACCTGTGAAGTCGGCCTCGAGGGCGAGCCGGCAGGCCTCGGCCGCGTCGCGCGCGTCGATGTAGGTCCAGAAGCCGTTCCGTCTCTTCTCGGGGTTCTTCCATCTCTCCGGAAAGCTCCGAAACGTGGGATCGAAGTTGACGCCGGCCAGGCGCAGGCTGGCAATCGACATCGGGCGCGAAGCCGCGAAAGAACGCGCGACCTCCTCTCCCACGAGCTTCGACAGTCCATAGGGGTCTTGTGGCCGGCAAGGATGGTCCTCGTCGAGCGGGAGATACTCCGGCGTCCAGAAACGCGGCGCGTAGAGGAAGCCGTAGGCGGCGATGCTCGACCCTACGACGACCCTCGCGACGCCGAGGTCCGCGGCCGCCTTGAGCACGTTGTACGTGGAAACCACGTTGTTGCCGAAAGTTTCCGTGTCCGGCGCGAGGTTGGGCGCCTGGTATGCTCCGAGATGCACGATGCCGGCCGCGCCGGCCAGCGCCTCGTAGAGATCCGAAGCCCGTCTGAGGTCGGCGAGCCACGACGGACACAGCGCTTCGGCTGGCGGCAGGCGATCGAGGCTCAGCACCTCGTAGCCGCGCTCGAGGAGCTCGCGAATCACGAACCGCCCGAGACGGCCGCTGCCGCCGGTGACCACGATCTTCGCCACGGCCGCCACTATACCATCACGAGATCGAAAGGCCAGCGGGCGCGGCGGCGCCGCACGCTAAGAAGGAGACTGCAGGAATTGAACGAGCTGCTTCTCGCCCGCCGACAGATCTTTCGGCCGGCGGTAGATCAGCTTGGCTTCGGGGTGCGGGAAAAACCGCTCGACGCCCAGCAGCCGGAAGCGGCTCGCGTCCGCGGGATCGATGCAGATGTCGTGAACGATGCCGACGCCGATGCCGTTCGCCACGTAGCGCTTGATCTCGGTGCAGGTACTCGCCTCCATCCCGATCCTGAGCGACAGCCGGGCCTTGCGGAAGCCGCCGTCGACGACCTTTCTGGTCGTCGTGCCCGGCTGCAGCAGGACCAGGGGATGCTCGGCGAGCTCGGCCAGCCCGACGCGCCGCTTGAACGCCAGCGCATGGCGCAGCGGAACGATCGCCTTCAGCTTGGGCGCGACGAGAGACAGCTGTTCCATGTCGGGCATGAGCTGATCGAAGAGCCCCATCGCGAGGTCCGCCTCCCCCGAAGAGATGGTCGACGGCGCTTCCGTGTGCGGCCGCGCCAGGATCGTGAGCCGGATGGACGGATAGGTAGCGCGGAAGCGGGCGATTGCCGGCAGATAGTAATTCCGCAGGCAGGCCGGCGCGACCAGCACGATCTTGCCGGTGAACTCCGTCGTCGCGGTGACCGCTCTTTCCGTCGCTTCGCGAACGAGCGCCAGGATTTTCTCGGCGTCCTCGCGCAGCGTTTCCCCCTTCGGGGTCAACACCAGCCGCCGCCCCGCCTGCTCGAAGAGCTTGACGCCGAGCTCCTTCTCGAGCGTCTTGATCTGCAGGGAGACCGCGGAGGAGGTAAGAAAGCACCGCTTGGCGGCCTCCTTGACGCTGCCGTAGCGCGCGATCAGGCACAGGCTCTTCAGCTGGCGGAGCTCCATAAAAATTTACTTGACGGAGAGTTAAATACTTCAAGATTGACATGACTGCAATGCAGGGCTTATGGTGCGGCCAGCCGGTCGCAGCGGCGTGACCGGGCGCCTCGAGATGGATTTAAGAGAATTCCTGAAAGTCCTCGAACGCGAAGGCGAGCTGCACCGCGTCAGAGTCCCCGTCGATCCCAGGCACGAGATCGGCGCGGTGTGCAAGCTCATGAACGAAAAGCCCGGCAGCCCGGCCGTGGTCTTCGAGCAGCCGAAGGGTTCGGCGATACCGGTGGTCGGGCAGTTGCTCGCGAGCGATCGGCGCGTCGCACTGGCGTTGGGTCTCTCGGAGCGCGAGGTTTTCGAGGAAACCGTGAAGCGGGCGAGCCGTCCGACTCCGCCGCGGCTCGTGTCCGACGGCCCGTGCCAGGAGATCGTGTACGAGGGCGATCAGGTTGATCTCACCCGGCTCCCCATCTGCACCAACAATCCGCGGGACGGCGGGCCTTACATCACCGCCGGGCACGTCATCATCAAGGACGAAGAGTACGGCAAGAACCTGTCGATCTACCGGATGATGCTCGTCTCCAAGAACGAGGTCACGATTCGCTTCACCCCCGGGCATGACGGCTACGATTTCATGAAGAACGCGGAGAAGCGCGGCCAGAAGAAATTCGAGGTCGCGGTCTGCATCGGCGTGCCGCCGGCGGTCTACGTCGCCTCGCAGTTCGAGCCCCGCATCGGCGTCTACGAGCTCGAGATCGCTGGCGGATTGGCCGGCGCTCCGATCGACGTGGTCCGCTGCCGGACGATCGACCTGGAGGTCCCGGCGTTTTCGGAATTCGTCCTCGAGGGAGAGCTGGCGATCCCCGCGAAGGTCGGCAACGAAGGCCCCTTCGGTGAGTTCTGCGGCTACACGACCCGGCAGGTTCCGAACGAGCGCATCATGACCATCAAGGCGCTGACCCATCGCCGCAACCCGATCTACCACAACATCTGGCTTGGGAAGCCGCCGCACGAGCACCTCTACGTCGATGCGCTCACCTATGCGGTGGCGGCGTATCAGGAACTCAAGCCGGCCTATCCGGCGCTGAAAAAGGCGTATGCTCCGCCGTGGGGAGTCTCCATCGTTCTCATCCTGCAGCTCGAGAAGCGCCTGAAGCGGCCCGGCATCGTGGACAACATCTTGGGCGCGGCGCTCTACACCCGAAGCGGAAAATGGAAGCACGTGATCGTGGTGGACGAGGACATCAATATCTACGACCCGAACGAGGTTCTCTGGGCGCTCACCACCCGCTTCCAGCCCGCCACGGACATGTACGTGATTCCTCGCGGGATCACCAGCTCGCTGGAGCCTTCGGCGACGGCCGACGGCGTGACCTCGAAGCTGATGCTGGATCTTACCACCAAGGAGAATTTTCGGGGGGAGGTGGCCGAGCCGGAGCCGGCGATGCGCGAGCAGGTGGCGCGGCGGTGGAAAGAATACGGATTCGGAGGCTAGGAACCCGCGGCATCGGAAGGTGAAGCGAGAAAAAACCCGAGGAGTCCAGTCGTGAAAGCAGCCGCCAAACGCAGGGGCAGGAAAATTACGCTGGCGGACATCCCGCGGGTGGGGCGGGGGACGCCGGCGGGGGAGTGGTTTCGGCGTTACTGGGTGGTGGTGGGGACGGTGCGGGATTTGCGCGATATTCCGCAGGCGGTGCGGGTGTTGGGGGAGGAGCTGGTGT
>DATLYW010000017.1 GCA_035574315.1 Candidatus Zixiibacteriota bacterium | reverse complement strand
GGCGTTCCGCACGCCGTCGTGCGGATCGCGTAAAAAAAGCCCGAGGAACAGGCGCTCGACTTCCGCGTCGGGGCCGGTGCAGTTCTTGAAAGCGGCGAGGGCCGCGAGACGCACCAGCGGATCGGTATCGCCCAGAGCCCGAACCAGGGCGGCGCGCGCGGGCGGGCCGGGGACGCCGACGTCCCGGATGCAGTAGACCGCCATGCGGCGCTGCGTTGCCGTTCCGTCGCGGCTGAGCGCGACCAGGTTTGCGGCGATCGCCGGGTGGCTCTTTCCCAGCCGGATCAACAGGAGCGCGACCGCCCAGCGGATGTCGGGCTCGGGATGGCCGAGTGCCTCGAGCAGGGCTTCGACTGCCGCGGGCGCGGGCGGAGCGACGTGGCCGAGGACGTAGGCGAGAGCCCACCGGTGCTTGCGCCGCGGATCGGAGAGAAGCTCCCGAAGAAGCGGGACGAGCCCGGGGCTCCGGCCGGCGAGCGCGATCAAGCCGTCGACGCCGCGCCGGATCACCATCTTGTCTTCACACTCGAGGGCCGCCAGATGCCCGGCGATCGCTTCGTCCCGCTCCATCATGGCAGCCCGTTCTCCCGCCGGCTCCCGCGGGCTTCAGATCTCGAGGAACTGCGGGCAGTCGGTCAGATTGCGGCTGCCCGTCGCGGTGACGAGCGCCACGTCCTCGAGCCGCACGCCGCCGATCCCCCGATAGTAGAGACCCGGCTCGACCGTCACCACGTGCCCCTTCTTGAGCACGGCTTCGACCGGAGCGATGCGGGGCGGCTCGTGAATGTCGAGACCGAGGCCGTGCCCGGTTCCGTGGAAAAAGCCCTGCATCCGCCCGTTGATTTTGCCCGTGCGAAACCCCCTCCGTTCGAACAGATCGACGATCCGCCGGTGGATCTCCCGCCCGTCGGCGCCGTCGCGGATCAGCTCGAAGCCGAGCCGCTGGCCGTCCTGCACGGCGGCGTAGATCTCCTTGAGGCGGTCCGAGGCGCGCCCGCGCACCACGGTCCGGCTGAGATCGCCGTAGTAGCCGGTCTTCTGCGAGCGCGGAAAGATGTCGAAGATGATGGACGTGTGCGCCCTGATCGGCCCGCTGCCTTCGTGGTGCGGGTCGCAGCACTGGTCGCCCGAGGAAATGATGGTGTGGCTGGGGACCCAGCCCCGCGCCATCATGGCGGTGTTCACGATGCTCTTCAGGGTTTCCGAGGTCAGGCGGGCGCCGTTGAGGTAGAGGTAGCGGTCGCGGCCGATGCGGCTGCGGCGCAACGCGCGCAGGCCGGCTTCGAGCCCGAGCACCGCGATGCGCAGCGATTCCTCGATGTGCCGGACCTCGGCCGGGCTCTTGATCTCGCGCTCGGCGAAGAACGGATCCTTTCGGATCTGGACGCTGAAACCCTTGGCCCGCAGCTGGTCCGAGAGCAGCGCCGGAAAATTGGCGGGAACGATCACCGCGCGGATCCCGCGCTCCCGGAGCACCAGATCGAGGACGTCGATCAGCGCGGGGGCGCTTTTCCCCGCGCGCCGCAGCCTGCGCTGGTAAGCCGAGAGCGACAGGACGCGGTCGACGCGCGCCTGCTTCTTGGCGCGGTCGATCTCGAGGTCGCTCATGACGACGTACTTCCGCTTGCGGTGCTGGAAGAAGATGAAGGG
Source organism: Candidatus Zixiibacteriota bacterium (assembly GCA_035574315.1). Taxonomy (NCBI): domain Bacteria; kingdom Pseudomonadati; phylum Candidatus Zixiibacteriota; species Candidatus Zixiibacteriota bacterium. The sequence goes on along the minus strand of DATLYW010000017.1, from coordinate 46,432 downwards.
GTCGGGCGCGAAGAACCCGGAGGCGTAGAGCATGTTGGCGTCGCTCTCGCTCGCGGCAACGATCAGGAGGGCCTGGTGGGCGGCGAGCGGGCGCGTCGGCGCCGGAGAAGAGGGTTGTCGGGAGCCTTCGGGTCGTCCCATCGCTTGCGATCGCGGTCGTCGGCGGAAGCTTCAAGCTAACAATTTCACGCGGCCGCCGCAACCGGCCGCATCGCCGGCCGCGAATCGCAGGTCGCCGAACCGCGGCTCCCGATTCCGGTTCACGTCCGGCCAGGGACGCGATCCGGGCGGCTGTCCGGGGGCGGTTCGGCGGCTCGAATGAAGATGCTTTTTCCGTCGAGCCGCGACTGCGGCGGGGCGAATTCTGTTGACACCCGGGGGGACTTTGTTATGATGCCCGCACCCAAGATCCCACGCGCGTCTACTTCGACCTCAAGGAATTTTTCTGCATGACGGCTACGAGCAACCTCGAGAAATTGCGCGAACTCAACGATCGGGCGGAAGCCGGCGGCGGCGAAGAGCGCGCCCGGCGCCAGCACGAGCAGGGAAAGCTGCTGGCGCGCGAGCGGATCGACATCCTGCTCGACAGCGGCAGCTTCGTCGAGCTGGACCGGCTCCGCATGCACGGCTGCACCGACTTCGACATGGACCGGCAGAAATTTCCCGGCGACGCGGTGGTTACCGGGTACGGCGCGGTGGACGGCCGCCTGGTGTACGTCTACTCCCAGGACTTCACGGTCTTCGGCGGGAGCCTGAGCGGCGTCGTCGCGGAGAAGATCTGCAAGGTCATGGATCTGGCGATGAAGAACGGCGCGCCGATCATCGGCATCAACGATTCCGGCGGCGCCCGCATCCAGGAAGGCGTCGTCAGCCTCGCCGGCTACGGCGAGATCTTCCGGCGCAACGTGCTGGCGTCCGGGGTGGTGCCGCAGATCTCGGCGATCATGGGGCCGTGCGCCGGCGGCGCGGTCTATTCGCCCGCGATCACCGACTTCATCTTCATGGTCAAGACCAACAGCTATATGTTCATCACCGGGCCCGACGTCATCAAGACCGTCACGCACGAGGAGGTGACCAAGGAAGAGCTCGGCGGCGCGGACACGCACACGGTCAAGAGCGGCGTGGCGCATTTCGCCTCGAACACCGAGAAAGACTGCCTGTTGATGATCCGCGAGCTGATCCGGTTCCTGCCGGGGAACAACCAGGAGGATCCGCCGTTCGTCCCCACCACCGACGATCCGCTGCGGCGCGACCGCAGGCTGCGCGACCTGGTTCCCGACAATCCCAACCGGCCTTACGACATGAAGGAGCTCGTGAAGGCTGTGATCGACGAGGGCTACTTCTATGAGGTTCAGGCCGACTTCGCGCCGAACATCCTGGTCGGCTTCGCGCGGCTCGGCGGGCGCTCGGTCGGGATCGTCGCCAATCAGCCGGCGAATCTCGCGGGGTGCCTCGACATCAACGCGTCGGTCAAGGCGGCGCGCTTCATCCGTTTCTGCGACTGCTTCAACATCCCGATCGTCACCTTCGTCGACGTTCCGGGTTTCCTGCCCGGGACCTCGCAGGAGTACGACGGCATCATCCGCCACGGCGCCAAGCTGCTCTACGCCTACGCGGAGGCGACGGTGCCCAAGGTGACGGTGGTGACGCGCAAGGCGTACGGCGGCGGCTACATCGTGATGTCGAGCAAGCACCTCCGCGGCGACATCAATCTCGCCTACCCGACCGCCGAGATCGCGGTCATGGGGCCCGAAGGCGCGATCAACATCGTTTTCCGCGACGCGCTCCGGAAGGCGGCCGATCCCTCCAAGGCTCGCGACGAGCTGGTGCGCCAGTACCGCGACAAGTTCGCCAATCCTTTCAAATCGGCGGAGCACGGCTACATCGACGCGGTGATCTACCCGGAGGACACGCGGCCGATGCTCATCCGCTCGCTGGAGATGCTGCGGAACAAGCAGGAGCACAATCCGCCGAAGAAGCACGGCAACATTCCGCTTTGAGCAAAGATGGGTACGCGGCAACGGGGATGCGCGGCCGCGTGCCGCGCGGGCGGGAGCCGGCGGGGTGCGCCGCGAGCGACGTCGCCGCGCTCAGGCGCGGAGGGCGATGTTTAAGCGAATCCTGATCGCCAATCGCGGCGAGATCGCGGTGCGGATCGCGCGCGCCTGCCGCGAGCTGGACATCGAGACCGTCGCGGTTTACTCCGAAGCGGACCGCGAGTCGCTTCACGTCAAGTACGCGGACTACGCCTATCCGATCGGTCCGGCCCCGTCCACGCAGAGCTATCTCTGCATCGACAGGATTCTCGAGGTCGCCAGGAAGAGCCGCGCGGAAGCGGTTCATCCGGGCTACGGCTTTCTCGCGGAGAACGCCGAGTTCGCCCGCCGCTGCACGAAGGAGGGGATCGTCTTCATCGGCCCGTCGCCCGACGTCATCGAGCAGATGGGCGACAAGGTCAAGGCGCGCCAGGCGATGAAGGCCGCCGGCGTTCCCGTCGTGCCGGGGTCCGACGGCATCCTGAATTCCGAGGACGAGGTGGTGAAGGCCGCCGAGGCGACGGGCTACCCCTTCATGCTCAAAGCGGTGGCCGGAGGGGGCGGCAAGGGGCTCAGGCTGGTGCGGTCGCGCCGCGAGGTCTCCTCGGCCTATCGCGCGGTGCGTTCCGAGGCCGCCGCATCGTTCGGCGATCCCCGTCTCTACGTGGAAAAATACATACAGCGGCCGCGCCACATCGAAATCCAGATTCTCGCCGATCGCTACGGGCGGGTGATCCATCTCTACGACCGCGAGTGCTCCATCCAGAGACGACACCAGAAGGTCATCGAGGAGTGCCCGGCGCCGGGGCTGGACGACCGCACGCGCCGGCGGATCGGCCGGATCGCGATCCAGGGGGCGCGGGCGGTGGGCTACGTCGGCGCCGGGACGCTGGAGTTCCTGCTGGACCAGGACAGGAATTTCTACTTCCTGGAGATGAACACGCGGCTGCAGGTCGAGCACGCGGTGACGGAGCGGGTGGTGGGCATCGACATGGTCAAGGCCCAGATCGAGATCGCCAGCGGCGGCTACCTGCCGTGGCGCCAGCGGCACATCACGCAGACCGGCCACGCGATCGAGTGCCGGATCTACGCCGAGGACGCGGAGGCGGATTTCATGCCCTGTCCCGGAAAGATCGAAGGGCTGCGCCTGCCCGAGGGCCTCGGCGTGCGCAACGACTGCGGCGTTTACGAGGGGGCCGAGGTCTCCATCTACTATGATCCGATGATCGCCAAGCTGATCATCTGGGGCGAGAACCGGATCGAGGCGATTCTGCGGATGCGGCGCGCCCTGCGCGAGTATCAGGTGCGGGGCATCAAGACCAATATCGCCTTTCACCAGTGGATCCTGCGCCACCCGCGCTTCATGTCGGGCGACTTCAACACGGGCTTCATCGACGAGGAATACCGTTCGGCGAGCAAGGAGGAGGTCTATCCGCACAAGGAAATCGCCCTCGCCTCGGCGGCCATCGCCGCCCTGCACCGCGAGCACGAGCTGGCGCTGGGGCTGCTGGCGAAAGGAGCGTCGCAGCCCTCGAGGTGGCGGGAGCAGGGGAAGCGGACGGCGCTCCGATCGCTGCCGGCCTTTCCGGGCCGCGGCTGGAGGCGTCGATAATCACATGGGGGGTCCAGTCCCTGATTTCTGGTTTTTGTTCTTCCCGGTCTTCGGCCCCCGGTCTGCCGCTTCGCGGTCCGGCTTGAACGGCTTGAACGGTTTGAACAGCTTGAACGGCTTGAACGATCTTTATTGTTGAACCGGCCACCATGGCTTACATCGCGAAGCTCGCGGATCAGACGTACACCGTCGAGATCGAGGAAATCGGGAAATCCGTCTACCGGATCGCCGTCGACGGCAACGAGTTTCTCGTGGACGGCAAGAAGACCGGGCGCACCAACTACTCGCTGATCGTCGACAACCGCTCGTTCGAGGTCGAGGTCGACAACACGGAGGACGAGTACCGCGTTCTGGTGGACGGGCGCACCTACCGGGTCCACCTCGTCGACGAGCGGCGCGTGCGCCTGGGCGATTCGCAGTCCGGGATCCAGCCGCAGGGGCGCCAGCAGGTGTCGGTCCCGATGCCGGGTAAGGTGATCGCCGTCCTTGTCGGCGAGGGCGAGGCGGTGGAAAAGGGGCAGGGGCTGGTCATCGTCGAGGCGATGAAGATGGAAAACGAGGTGCGCAGCCCGATCGCGGGCGAGATCAAGGAGATCCGGGTGAAGGCGGGCGACACAGTGGAAGCGGGAGCCGTGCTCGTGGTCGTGGAATGACGCGCTCCGGGCGGAAATTCGTGCCGTGGTTTATTGTCACGCGCGAGCTTTCATGCTATAGACGGCCGAAAAATGATCCCGAAAAAATGTTTTTTCACCAAAGGCGTCGGCGTGCACAAAGAGAAGCTCGCGTCATTCGAGCTGGCTCTGCGAACCGCGGGACTGGCGTCCTGCAACCTGGTGCTGGTTTCGAGCATCTATCCGCCGAACTGCAAGCGCATCTCCAAGGAGGAGGGCATCAAGCTGTTGCGTCCGGGGGAAATCGTCTTCTGCGTCTACGACCGCGAAAGCACCAACGAGCCGAACCGTCTGGTCGCCGCCTCGGTCGGCGTCGCCATCCCGGCCGACCAGGAGCAGTACGGCTATCTCTCCGAGCACCACTCGTTCGGTGAAACCGAAGAAAAGGCCGGCGAGTACGCCGAGGATCTCGCCGCGAGCATGCTCGCGACCACGCTCGGCATCGAGTTCGATCCCGACACCGCGTGGGACGAGCGCGAAAACCTCTTCAAGATGTCGGGCAAGATCGTCCGCACCACCAACATCACTCAATCCGCCATCGGCAACAAAGACGGGCTGTGGACCACCGTCTTCGCCGCGTGCGTCTTCATCAACGACGACTGACCGCCCCGGGGCTTCCCGCCTGCCCCGGCACGCGGTTTCTATGGGCGAGCCGGCAAGCGTGTAGTCGTCGTATCGGGGCGGCGCGCGGGCCGAGACCTTCGGAGCGCGACCGTTGGGCCGGTGCCTCGCAGGCAGCCGGCCATCCTTAACGCTCCTCGTTTTCTCGCGGCCGACCGGCGAAATAGGCGACGGCGATGCTTACGCCGTAAAGGACGGTGAGCGGCACCATCAGCAGCACCTGCGAGATCAAGTCGGGAGGCGTGAGGACGGCCGCGAGCGCGGCGATCCCGATCAGGCCGTAACCGAAGTAGCGGGTCAGGAAGCGGTGGTCGATCAGCCCGACGCGCGCGAGGAAGTAGGCTGCGACCGGGAGCTGGAACATGATCCCGAAGGCGAGCACGAGGCGTGCGACCAGCGCGAGGTAGTCGGCGGTGTGGATCATCGGCCGCACCCGAATGGCCTCGTAGCGGTGCAGCAGAAAACCGAGCCCGTAACGCAGGACGACCGCGTAGCAGAAGGTCGCGCCGGCGAGAAAGAACAACGATCCGGCGGCCACGAAGCTTCGGGCGTAGGCCTTTTCGTGCGCGTAGAGGCCGGGGGCGACGAACTGCCACGCCTGCCAGAGGAGCACGGGGAGGGCGACGGCCACGGCCGCCACCAGGGAGATCTTCAGTTTCGTGAGGAACGCTTCGGCGACCGCGGTCCCGATCAGGACCATCCCGGGGGCTTGCAGCGCCCGAAGCGGCGCCGCCAGAAGCGAAAAGATCTGCTCCGCGGCCGCGAAGCACCCGACGAAGGCCACCGCAACGGCCAGCACGCACCTGATGAGCCGGGTCCTCAGCTCGTCCAGATGCGCGGTAAACGGCATCTGGACGTCCTGGGGGCGCTCGTTATCCTGCTTTAGGTTCACTTTCCGCCGAGGGGGCCGGGCCGGGGGACTTGATGGAAACCTCGTCGTCGGGAGGGGGCGGAGGAGAGGCGGAATCGATCTCCTGCTCCATCTGGCGGAACTCTTCCTTGAGGTCGTCGGCGGCGCGGCGGAACTCGGCCAGCCCCTTGCCGAGCGCCCTGGCGAGCTCGGGCAGCTTCTTCGGCCCCAGCACGATGAGCGCCAGCGCCAGAATCAGAAGAAGCTCGGGCATGCCGATGCCAAACATCGAAGGCCTCCGACCCCTATTCAGCGAGCTCGCAAGTACGCGGACACCGTATCATGGTGGCTCGCGGCGGAGACCTTCCAGCCAACCGCGGCCGACAGGCCGGAGCCTCGCAGGCCGTCACCCGTTGCTCCGAGGACGTTCCCGCGTTCTTCAGGTCTCGACCCACCTTCGACGGTGTCTACCCGCCAGCTGAGCTGTTAGTAAACTATGCGATTTCCGGGACCTTGGCAAGCAAACGGAACACGGCGGAGCCGAGCCCGCGTGCTGCGCCGCCCGTTCGAACGAGGTTGTCGTTCCCGGGGCCGGATGATAAGCGTAAGTCATGAGCCGCACCGCGATCGTCGTCGACGCCGATTATCTGAAACATGACCCGGGCTTCGGCCATCCGGAGCGTCCGGAGCGCATCGAGGTCCTGCTCGACCTGGGCGAGCAGCTGGATCGGAACCGCTTCGAGCGCCTGCCGCCGCGGGCCGCCAGCCGGGACGAGATCGAGCTCTGTCACGGCCCCGACTACGTCGATCTGGTCGCTTCCACGTCTCGCGCCAACCGCTTCGCCCTCGACGGCGATACGATCACCTGCCGCGATTCCTTCGGCGTGGGCCTGCTCGCGGTCGGCGGTTTTCTCCGGCTGCTCGACGCCGTCGCCGCCGGAGAGTGCCGCAACGGCTTTGCGCTGGTGCGGCCGCCGGGACATCACGCGCTGCGGGACCGGGCGATGGGCTTTTGCCTGTTCAATACGGTCGCCATCGGCGCCCGCTATCTGCAGCGCCGCCACGGCGCCGGTCGAGTTCTGATCGTCGATTGGGACGTGCACCACGGCAACGGCACGCAGGACGCTTTTTACGCCGACCCCTCGGTCCTTTATGTTTCGACGCACCAGTACCCGTTCTATCCGGGCACGGGCGGCGTCGAGGAGACGGGCGAAGGGGAGGGGGAGGGATACACCATCAACATTCCGCTGCCCGCGGGATGCGGCGACGCCGAGTACATCCAGGCGTTTCGGGAAGTGGTGGTGCCCGCCGCAAATCGGTTCCAGCCGGACTGGGTTCTGGTTTCGGCGGGCTTCGATCCGCACCGGCGCGATCCGCTGGGCGGGATGGCGGTGACCGAGGACGGCTTTGCCGCAATGACGCAGATGCTCGTGGGGGTGGCGTCCGAGTTCGCTGGCGGGCGGATGGCCTGCCTGCTCGAAGGCGGCTACGATCTCAGCGCCCTCAGGAACTCCACGGCGGCGGTGCTCGAATGCATGCAGCGCGGCGCCGCGGGCGTAGAGGATTCCTCCGGAGGCACGCCCGGCCGGATTTCGACCGTTCTGCGCAGGATCCGGCAAGTGCGCGAAAAGTATCAGTAAATCTCCTGTCGCTTGACCCTTTCGCCGCTCTGATTTATCTATTAGGGTCATTGCTCCGGACACTGCCGTGAGACAGATCGAGCCGCGTAGAGTCGTCGTGACGGGCCTTGGGCTGGTAACCCCCCTGGGCACAGGTGTGCAAAAAAACTGGGAAGCGCTGGTCGCCGGGCGCTCTGGGATCCGGAAGATCGATCGCTTTGCGGACGTCGACGCCTTTCCCTCGCGCGTGGCCGGGCAGGTGCCCGACTTCCGCGCCGACGCCTTCATCGAGCCGAAAGAGATCAAGAAGATGGATCTGTTCATCCAGTACAGCGTGGCGGCTGCCGCCATGGCGATGGAGGACAGCGGCCTGAAGATCGATCCCGCCGAAGCCGAATCCGTGGGCGTGATCATCGGCGTCGGGCTTTGCGGCATCGAAACGATCGAAGCGACGGAAAAGGCTTACCTTGAAGGCGGGCCGCGAAAGATATCGCCCTTCTTCATTCCCAAGTCGATCTCGAATCTGGCGCCGGGGCAGATCGCGATCCGCTACGGCGCCAAAGGGGTGAACTGGACGCCCACCTCGGCGTGTGCGTCGGGAACCCACGCCATCGGGGAGGCCTTTCACCTGGTCGCGCGCGGGTTGCAGGACGCGGTGATCGCCGGCGGCGCGGAGTCGGCGATCACGCCGCTCGGGGTCGGGGGGTTCAGCGCGATGAAGGCGCTTTCCACCCGCAACGACGAGCCCGAGCGCGCCAGCCGGCCCTTCGACCGCGACCGCGACGGGTTCGTGATCGCTGAAGGGTCCGGCGTTCTCATTCTCGAGGAGCGGGAGCGGGCGCTCAGACGCGGGGCGAAGATCTACGCCGAGATCGTCGGCTACGGGGCCAACGGCGACGCCCATCACATGACCTCGCCCTCTCCCGGCGGCGAGGGCGCGGCGCGCTGCATGCGCCTGGCGCTGAGGGACGCGGGAATCCGCCCCGAGGAGGTCGACTACATCAACGCCCACGGCACGTCGACGGAGTACAACGACGCGAACGAGACGCAGGCGATCAAGGCGGTTTTCGGCGAGCACGCCCACAAGCTGGCCGTGAGCTCGACGAAGTCGATGACCGGCCATCTCCTGGGGGCCGCCGGAGCCGTGGAAGGAATCTACTCGGTGCTGGCGCTCTACCACGGAATCATTCCGCCGACCATCAACTACGAGAATCCTGACCCCGAGTGCGACCTCGACTATACGCCGAATCAGGCCCGCAAAGCGGATCTCCGTGTGGCTCTTTCCAACTCGTTCGGCTTCGGCGGCACCAACGCTTGCATCGTACTGAGGAGGGCTGAATGAGGGATTCGCAGAGGCGGAGCGTGGTGCTCGGGACCGGGTCGGAGGTCCCGTCCAAGGTCATCACGAACCACGATCTGGAAATGATGGTGGACACCAGCGACCACTGGATCACGGTGCGCACCGGCATCAAGGAAAGACGTGTTCTCGAAGAGGGCAAGGGCAACGCGGACATGGCCTTTCACGCCGCGAAGCGGGCGCTCGACGACGCGGGGGTCGCCGCCGAGGAGCTCGACGCGATCATCATGGGAACGGTTACGCCGGACTACCCTTTTCCATCCTCGGCGTGCGTGCTCGAGGACATGCTGGGGGCGCGCAACGCCTTTTCGTTCGACGTCAGCGCCGCCTGCTCCGGCTTCCTCAACGCCATCTCCGTCGCCGATTCGTTCATCCGGATCGGAAAGGTCCGCAAGGTCCTGGTGGTGGGCTCCGACGCGTTGAGCCGGCTGCTGAACTGGCGGGACCGTACGACCTGTATCCTGTTCGGCGACGCCGCGGGCGCGGTGGTCCTCGGCGCCTCGGAGAACGGCTCGCGCGGAATCCTGAGCACGAAGCTCCGGACCGACGGCTCCTACGTCAAAACTCTGTACGTTCCCGCCGGCGGCTCGTTGAAGCCGGCGGCGCCCGAGACCGTTTCCAGGAACGAGCACACCATCACGATGAACGGCAAGGAGGTCTTCAAGATCGCGGTGCGCTCGATGGAGGACGTCAGCCGGGAAGCTCTCGCGGAGGCCGGCGTCTCGATCGAGCAGGTCTCGCTCGTGGTTCCGCACCAGGCGAACCGCCGGATCATCGTCGCGCTGGCCGAGCGCCTCGGAGTGCCGATGGAAAAAGTCGTCGTCAACCTGGACAGGTACGGCAATACGTCGGCGGCCTCGATTCCCGTTGCGCTCGACGAGGCGAGGCGACAGGGGCGGATCCGGGAGGGGGACATCGTGCTGCTCAACGCGTTCGGAGCCGGCTTTGCCTGGGGCGCGGCGGTGATCAGGTTCTAGCGGCGCCGCTACGGTTGATTTGTCGAGGTCCTTTTGTTAAGAGTTTTGATGGCTTAAGCGATATTCAACGCAACTTGCGCGAGGAGGCCGGATGTTCACGGACAAGGTAGAGCTCGAGGATTTCGAAAAACAGGACCCGGAGTATCAGGACCTGCTGCGCAGGGTCCTGGCGATTCAGGCCGATTGCGAGATCGGCGGTCCCAACCTGTACGTCAAGCACATTCTGCCGAACGCCCCGAGCCGGCTCGATCAGCTGATCGTCGCCCGCACCGCGGCCGAGGAGATGGACCACTTCAGAAAGATGGCGAAGCTGGCCGGCGACGTCGGGGTCGACGTCTCTTACGTGCTCAGCTGGCCGAACGAGAAACGCTACGTCGAAGCGTTCCGCGGCACGATCACGACGTGGGAGGATTACGCCGTCTTCGGCTTTCTGATCGACCGGGTGGGCCGCTACCAGCTCGAGGAATTCATCGGCGCCAGCTACCAGCCGCTCGCCCGCCTCGTCGAGGATCCGCAAATCATCCGGGAGGAAGAAGGGCACATCGACTTTGGAACGAACAAGACGGCGGAGTATGCGGCCAAGGGCGGCGAGCACAAGGAACGTATCCAGAAAGCGGTGGATTACTGGTACGTGAAGGGGCTGGACATGTTCGGTAAGTCCGAATCCAAGCGGTCCGAGCGCTACATCTACTGGGGATTGAAGCGGCGCCCCAACGCCGTGGCGCGCCAGCAGTACAAGGACGAGGTCGACGCCCTGCTGCGGCAGATGGGCCTGACCATCCCCGATCCCTACAAGGGCCGGCTCTACCTGTAACAGGGAGCTTGTCATGCAACCGGCACCCAACACCGAAGCACTGGATCAGCAGCTCAAGGAATTTATTCAGGCGATCCAGAACGCCGTCAGTCGGGCGATTCCGCACGTGAAGGACGACGAGAAGCTCGTCGAGCAGGCGATCCACGACTGCCAGGAAATTTTGGACGTCGTCATGGAAGGCAACGTCGCGGAGTGGCTCCGGAACTGACCGTCCAGAAGAACACCGATTAAGCTGGCCGTCATCGAAGGCGCCGACGAGAGCGCTTTCGCCGCGTCTCGGTCCGATCGCAACCCTGAAGAGGCAGGAGCAAGGTTCCTTTGAACATCGTCGTTTGCGGCAAGGTCATTCCGGCCAGCACCGTTACCATCGAGATCGATCCCGCCACGAAGCGGATGGTCCGCAAGGGGGTCGCCCACGAGCTCGATCCGGCGGCGGCGTGCGCCGTCGAGGAAGGGCTCCGGCTGGTCGAAAAGCACGGGGGGACCGTCACGCTGATCACCATGGGCATCGCCGACGCGACGATCGGCATCCGCAACGCCCTGGCCATGGGAGCGACCTCGGCCGTTCACATTCTCGACGACGCCGTCGCCGGCTCGGACACGCTCGGGACCGCCAAGGTGCTGGCGGCGGCGATCAAGAAGCAGCCCTTCGACCTCGTCCTGTGCGCCACGGAGAGCAGCGACAGCTACTCGGGGATCGTTCCCGGGCAGATCGCTTTTCTGCTCGGCGTGCCGCCCTTGAGCTTCGCCAAGGAAATCGCGGTGGAAGGGGACAGGATCACGATCAAGCGGCAGAGCGAGTCGGGTTTCGACGTGGTCGAGTCGACGCTTCCGGCGCTGGTCGCGGTGAGCAGCGGGATCAACGAGCCGAGATACCCGCAGCTCAAGGGGATCATGGCGGCCAAGAAAAAGGAGATCAAGGTCTACACCGCGGCCGATCTCGGCTTGAGCCCCGACCAGGTGGGCGAGAAGGGCGCGAAGGAAAAGGTGCTGACGATCGGCCGGCCGCCGAAGCGCCAGGCGGGGAAGATCGTGACCGACGAAGGAGACGGCGGCAGGCAGATTGCGGATTTTCTGGCCGAAATCAAGGTGATTTGAGTGGCGGACGTCATCTGGGTTTACGCGGAATTGAGCGACGAGCGGGTTTCTCCCACCACGCTCGAAATGCTCGCCAAGGCGGCGGAGACGGGAAAGGCCGAGGCGATCCTTTTGGGCCCGGCACCCGATGACGCCCCCGCCACTCTGGCGAAGTACGGGGCCTCCAAGATCTACCGCTGCGCCGATCCGGTCTACCGCGATTACCTGACGCTCCCGGCGGCGCAAACCGTCGCCGAGCTGATCGAGAAGCACCGGCCGGCCGTGGTGCTGTTCGCCTCGAGCTACGGCGGGCGTGACCTCGCCGCGAATCTGAGCGCGAGGCTGGACTGCGGGGCGATCAGCGACGTCGGGGATTTCACCCTGAAGGACGGAAGCGTCGAGGCGACGATTCCGGCGCTGGGCGCAAGCTATCTGAACACGAGCACGCTGGTCGGCTCCGGGCCCAAGCTGCTCCTCGTCCGGCCGAAATCCTTCGAGCCGAAGGTCAACGAGCAACCTCTCGTCATCGAGGAGGTCGCGGCTCCGGCGGACGCCTCCCTGCGCAAGGCTCGCGTGAAGGAAAGGGTCGCGGTGCGGCGCGAGGGGCCGCAGCTCGACGGGGCGAAAACCATCGTCTCGGGTGGGAGGGGGCTCAAAGGGGAGGAAAATTTCGCCATGCTCAGGGAGCTGGCGGAGTTGCTCGGCGGCGCCGTCGGCGCCACGCGGGCGGCCGTCGACGCGGGGTGGGTTCCCTATGCGATGCAGATCGGTCAGACCGGCAAGACCGTCAAGCCCGACCTCTACATCGCGTGCGGCATCTCGGGGGCGGTGCAGCACCTTTCGGGAATGAAGACCTCGAAGTACATCGTTTCGATCAACAAGGATCCGGACGCTCCCATCTTCCAGTACTCCGACTTCGGCGTGGTCGGAGATCTCTTCAAAGTCGTTCCCCAGCTCATCGAAGAGCTCAAGAAGCGCAAGGGCGCCTGACGCGATTCCCTTCGGGTCAGCAAGGCGTCCGGGACCGCGGTGGATATCGCGGCCCGGGTGCGCTAGGTTGAAGCCATGAAGCCGGTATTCGTGGACGGCATCGGTATCACCAGGTTCGGAAAGGATCCGAGGCCCCTGCCGGCGATCTTTTGCGACGCCGCCCGGCAGGCCCTGGAATCCGGGCGCTGCCAGGACGTCGATGCGATCTTCATCGGTGTCATGGCGGCCGAGGAGTTCACCGGCGACGGCAACATCGCGTCGTGCATCGCCGACGCGCTGGGCTTGACCGGTCGGCCGGCGGTGCGCATCGAGACCGCCTCCTCGAGCGGCGCCGCGGCGCTCTACGCGGGGGTTCAGGCGATCGCGTCGGGCTGCCACCGCCGCGTGCTGGTGGTCGCCGGCGAAAAGATGACCCACTTCGGGACGCGGGCGGCGACGCGGGTCCTCGCGGGCGTGCTCGACCGCGAGGAACGCCAGTGCGGCGCGACGATGCCGGCACTGGCGGCGATGATCGCCGAAAAGTACCGGCAGCACTTTCGCCTCTCCCGGTCGCGCATGGAAGCGATGCTCTGCGCCGTCGCGCTGAAGAACCACCTCAACGCGTCGCACAATCCCCTGGCACACTTCCGGAACGCGGTGACGCGCGAGATGTATCTCGCGAGCGACTTCGTGGCCACCCCGCTGCGGCGTTTCGACTGCGCTCCGATCACCGACGGCGCGGCCGCGCTCGTGCTGACCGCCGAGAGGACCGATGTGCGCCTGTCCGGGATCGGGCAGGGAACCGGGCCGGTGAGCATGGCGGAAAGAGAGACCTTCGTCTCGTTTCCGGCCACTCGCATCGCGGCGGCACGGGCCTACCGCATGGCGGAGACCTCGCCCGAAGGCATCGACATCGCGGAGGTCCACGACGCCTTCACCCCGTTCGAGATCATCTCCACCGAAGATCTCGGCTTCTTTCCTCCGGGAAAGGGGGGCGAGGCGGCGCTCGCCGGGAAGACCGCGCTCGACGGACCTCTACCGGTCAACGCCTCGGGCGGGCTGAAGGCGCGCGGCCATCCGGTCGGAGCGAGCGGCCTGGCTCAGGTCGTCGAGATCGCCAAGGCGCTGCGCGGGCACGGCGCGGGCAACCGTGAGTTCATGCGGGGGCTGGCGCAGAGCACCGGGGGGCTGGCGACGAACAACTTCGTTACGATCCTGGAGCGCGCCGGGGCCCGCGCGGTGCACAGTCCGGGGCTTCCGGCCGCCCTCGAAGTCCCGGTGGACCGTCCGAAAAAGGCTCCCCGCCGGGAGCCTGCGGGCAGCGAAGGGGAGATCGAGACGTTCACCGTGCTTCACGTCACCCCGGAAGGCTTCAGTCCGCCGCTGGCGCTGGCCTTGATCCGCGACCACGCCCGCCGGTTGGTCATCGCCCAGGGCAAGGACAGCCGCCAGCTGAAGATCGGCCGCGAGGTCTACCTCAGGCGCGGCGACGGTTTCTACGTATTCAAGGTCAAGAGCCGGCTGGAAATCGCAAAGGAAGCGGTGCGAAAGCTGCTACAGCGGGGCCTGCGCTGGCGCCGTCCGCGCCTGGGCGAGCTGCCGACGTAGGACCGGCCGAAGGGCCGGTGGTTCAAGCCGTTCAACCGCTCCGCAAACCGCAAGCCAGCCTACCGCCGGCCAGGCGGTTGTTGAAAACTATGACCGTGGTTCCTCCCGGTAGTGGCCGAGGGCGTCCATCACCGGTTTGTCGGACATCACGAAAAGGATCGCCGGATCCTTCGACCGGTTCTCGTGACTGTGATGGCGCCAGTGGGGAACGACGAAGGAGTCGCCCTTCTCCCATTCGTAGCGCCGTCCGTCGATCACCGTGGCGCCCGCGCCCCGGTAAACGTGGTAGATGGCGCAGGAGGTGTGGCGGTGGGCGCGGGTTCGTTCCATCGGGCGCAGCATCTGGATCTGGCATGACATGGTCGGGAGCGTCGGTCCCCCGGTGAGCGGGTTGGCGTATTCCAGCACGATTCCGTCGTACGGGTCGCCCGGCTGTTCCCCGACCTTGCTCAGGGCGAGCTCGGTCGCCTCCCACCGGTAGCAATAGGCCGGCGGCTGCGGCGAGTTCGGCCGGACCCAGGCGGGGCGCAGAGCGCCCACGGTCGCCGGCGTGAATCCCTCCGGCCGGGTGACCGGCTGCTTTTTCCGCGGATCGGGCTCGTGGAAGTCGGTTTCGAGAAGACGCACGAGAGGCGCGTCGAGGCCGTCGAGCCACAGCATGGTTTCGCCGCCGTGGTTCTCGTGGTCGTGCCACGTCCAGCTCGGGGTCGTCACGAAATCGCCTTCGCCGATCTCGAACGCTTCCCCCTCGACGATCAGGCGCACGCCGTGCCCTTTCAGGATGAAACGGATCGCGCCGGCCATGTGCCGATGGGAAAGAGCCTGCTCGCCCGGCTTGAGCATCTGGAGGTTGAGAACCATCGTGCGGGACGTGCCGTTCTTGAGGGAGGGATTGCGCAGCTGAATGACGCGGCGGAAGGAGAGATCGAGCCCGACCACCTCGCCGGCTTTCTCGATGGCGGCGAAGAGGTCTTTTCCTTTCCACAGGCAGGGCTCGTAGGAAGGAACGGGCTCGCGATAGACGTCGCCCTGGACGTTCTGCCAGTAGCCCCTGAAGTTCTTGAGCTCCAGCTCCTCTTCGAACGCCTTCAGCGCGTCGGCCATAACGCACCTCCGCAGGCTCCAACCGCCTAAGTAGCCCAACCGGCCCGGCCGTTGCAACCCCGACCCGGACGCGAAAGGCCGGCGCTACTCGACCGGTTTTACCGTGATCATGTTCGTGGTTCCGGCCTGGTGCAGCGGCAGGCCGGCGGTGATCGCCACGAGGTCGCCGCGCTTGACGAGCCCGAGCTGCAGCGCCTTTCTCTGCGCGATGCGCAGCATCACGTCGGTGCTTTTGAACGAGCCGACCTCCACCGGATAGACGCCCCAGACCAGGGAGAGCGTCTTGACCGTTCGCGGCTCGGGGCTGATCGCGACGATGGGATGGGGAGGCCGGTAGCGGGCGATCATGCGCGCGGTGCTTCCCGAGGAAGTCGGGATCAGGAAAGCCTTGACCTGGAGATCCCGCGCCAGGGAAATCGCCGCGAAGCTGATCGCCTCGGGGATGCTCTTCTTGCCGGCGGCGAACTCGTAGCGAGGCTCGAGAATGTGCTCGGTCTCCTCGGCGACCTGGGCCATCGTGCGCGTCGCCTCCACCGGGTAGTCGCCGGCGGCGGTCTCCTCGGAGAGCATCAGCGCATCGGTGCCGTCCAGCACCGCGTTGGCGATGTCGGCCACCTCCGCGCGCGTCGGGCGCGGATTCTGCACCATCGAGCGCAGCATCTGCGTGGCGGTGATGACGGGCTTGCCGAGGCGGTTCGCCTTGCGGATCATCATTTTCTGCATGGCCGGGATCCGCTCGGGGGCGATCTCCAGCCCGAGATCGCCGCGGGCGACCATGATGCCGTCGACCTTCTCGAGAATCGCGTCGATGTGGTCGAGCGCCTCGTGCTTTTCGATCTTGGCGATGATCGGGATCGCGGCGCCGTGTTTTTTCATCTCGCGCCGGGCGTAGACGACGTCGTCGGCGCTGCGCACGAAAGAAAGGGCCACCAGGTCCACCCCGTGGCGGATGCCGAACTCGAGATCCTGCTTGTCGCGCCGGGTGAGGGAGCGGACGTCGAGGTTGCTCCGCGGAAAGTGGATTCCCTTGTGCGAGCCGAGAATTCCGCCCACGACCACCCGGCAGTGCACCTCCCGCTCGCCGACGCGGATCGCCTCGAGCTCGATCTCGCCGTCGCCGATCAGGATCGGATCGCCTTTCTTCAGGCCGCGCGCGAATCGCGGGTAGTCGACCGATACCGCCGTCTCCGAGCCGAGAATCTTCCGCGCCGTAAGGACGAACGGCCTGCGGCTCTGCAGCCGCACTCGGTCGCCCGCGACGGGGCCGAGACGGATCTTCGGCCCCGGGAGGTCCTGAAGGATCGCCACCGTACGGCCGGCCGCGGCGGCGATCTGGCGAATCTTCCGGATGGTCCGCTGATGGAAGGCGTAGTCGCCGTGGCTGAAATTCAGCCGGGCCACGTCCATTCCGGCGTGGACGAGCGCCTTGAGCACGCGATCGGAGGCGCTTGCCGGGCCGATCGTGCAGACGATCTTTGTTCTGCGCATTTTCCTTAATCTACATGAGCTTCGGGAGGAATCAATTAGCTCGAACCGCCTGAGGGCGAAGACCGGAGACCGAAGACCGACGACCGGGAAGAACAGGAAGCGGAAACCAGGAACCGGAAACCGGAAGCCGTCGCAAGGGCCGGCTCAGATGCCGGAGCCGGCGCGCTTCAGACGCGGGTCGAGGAGATCGCGCAGCGCGTCGCCGAGCAGATTGATGCCCAGGACCGTGATGAAGATGCAAAGACCGGGGAAGAGGGGCAGCCACCACGCGGTGCTGATGTAGATCCGCGAATCGGCGAGCATCGTCCCCCAGGTGGGAATTTCGGGAGGGACGCCGACGCCGAGAAAGCTCAGGCTGGCTTCAGCGATGATCGAGGAGGCCATGGCGAACGTTCCGATCACCAGCGACGTCTGGACGAGGTTGGGGATGATGTGGCGAAGGATAATCTTCGCGCTGCCGGCGCCCAGGCACCGCGCGGCGACGACGAACTCGCGCGACCTCAGGGAGAGCGTCTGGCCGCGAACCACGCGGCAGTACGGGATCCAGCGCTGGGCGGCGAGCGCGAAGATCAGGTTCCCGAGCCCCTGGCCGAGAAAGGCCATGATCGTGATCCCGAGCAAAAGGGGCGGAAACGCCCAGACCACTTCCACGAGTTTCTGGATGACGAAGTCCACCTTGCCGCCGAAATAGCCCGAGACCGCTCCCAGGCCGACGCCGATCAGCCCCGAGATGAAAACCACCGCGAACGCCACCAGCAGCGAGACCCGGGCGCCGTGGATGACGCGGCTCAGGATGTCGCGTCCGAGGTTGTCGGTACCGAGCACGTGCGCCGATCCCAGGCCCTCGGGTGCCTTCAGCATCGCGGTGAGCTCCTGGCGGTTGGGGTTGTGGGGCGCTACCGCCGGGCCGGCGATGCCGACCGCGATGAAGATCAGGACGATCACGCCGCCGGTCCAGGCCTTCACCGGGAGCCGGGACAGGATCCCGGCGGGCGCGCTAATATCGGATGCGAGGGTCAACGACCGCATAGAGAGCGTCGATGATCAAGTTGATGAGCACGAAGGCCGCCGTGTAAACCATGACCAGACCGGTGACCAGCGGATAATCGCGCGCGTTGAGCGCCGAGATGAGCAGGCTCCCGCTTCCCGGCCAGGCGAAGACCGTCTCGACGATGATCGAGCCGCTGAGCAGCGTTCCGAGCTCGAGCCCGACCACGGTGATGACCGGGATCAACGCGTTGCTGGCGGCGTGCCGCCAGATGACGGCTCTCTCCGCCAGGCCCTTGGAGCGGGCCGTGACGACGTATTCCTCGTTCATCACCTCGAGAACCGCCGAGCGCGTGACGCGCATCAGGATTCCCAGCATGTTCACCCCCAGCGCGAGCGCCGGCATGAAGACGTGCGTGAGCGCATCCCAGACCGCGGCCGCGTTCCGTTGCAGGAGGCTGTCGATCAGGTAAAAACCGGTGATTTCCGGCCCGGCGACGCCGTAGGTGCTCCGGCCAGAGGTGGGCAGGATGTTGAGCGTTCCCGCCAGCAGCAGGATCAGCATGATCGCCAGCCAGAAGCTCGGCATGCTGATGCCGAACAGGCCGAACGTCGTACCGAGATTGTCGATCCAGGAGTTGGGCTTCGCCCCCGCCCAGACTCCGAGCGGGATCGCCAGCAGCACGGCGATCACGATCGAGCAGAGCGCCAGCTCGACGGTCGCCGGCAGACGCTGCCGGATCACTCCGCTTACGGGTTCGCCGAACTTGAACGACGTGCCGAAATCTCCCGCAAGCGTCGAGGCGAGAAATTTCAGGTACTGCACGTACAGGGGGCGGTCGAGCCCCCAGTGCTCCCTCGCCCGGGCGACCGCCTCCGCATTGGTCTCTTCGCCGAGGAGCATGAGCGTGGGGTCGCCCGGTGCCGCGTGGATCAGGCCGAATACCAGAAGGCTGATGAGGAGGATGACCGGGACGGTGCCGAGCAGTCGGCTCGTCAGGTAAGCGGCCATTTCGACAAGTTTCTCCAGCCGCCTCGGGCCGGCGCTCCGCAGGCCGGGGGCGGCTTGCCGCGCGAACCGCGACGGCGCTCCGGGCGCTACCTGGTGACCTTCATGTCGATTCCGTAGATGCGGCCGTCGGGCAGCGGCTTGTAATCGACGCGCTTGTGGAGCCCCCAGAGCAGCTTGTGGCGCCACATGAAGCACGCCGGCGCTTCCTCGGTCAGGAGGCTCATGGCCTGCGACAGATACTGCCGGCGCTTCTTCGGGTCGAACTCGGCCTGCTCTTTGTCCAGCAGCTCATCGAGCTTCGGATTGGAATAACCGATCCGGGGCGTGTCGCCGGTGTGGAAATACTGATGCAAGGCGGCGCTCGGGTCCTGCACCGAGCCTCGGCCCATATAGTAGAACGGCACCAGTCCCTTCTGCACGTTCGCCCAAAGCGTCGGCCACTCGGGCGTGAGCAGCCGGGTGCGGATGCCGACGGCGTTCAGCATCGGGACCATCGCCTCGGTGATCTGCTTGTCGAGCGTGTAGCGCCCGACGGGGGTTTGCAGCTCGACGTCGACGCCGTTGGGATAGCCCGCCTGCGCGAGAAGTTTTTTCGCCTTCTCCGGGTCGTAGTTCATCTTCGGCTTCAAGTTCGGGTCGTAGCCGTACTGCCCCGGTCCGATGGGGCCGTCGAGGCGGCTGGCGAAGCCTTCCAGGAGCGTCTTGATGATTTGATCGCGGTTGATCGCGTGACAGACGGCCTGACGGACCTCCTTTTTGTCGAAGGGTGGCTTGGGCTGCATCGCCAGGAACATGATCTCGATCGAGTCGACCGGCGTGATCCGGAGATTCGGCGCTTTCTCGACACGGTGGCGGAGATGCGGCGGGATGAATTGCGCGATCTGGATTTCGTCGTTGAGCAGCGCGGTGACCCGTTGCTCGGTCTCGCGCATCACCCGGTAAACGATCTCGTCGGGGGCGCGCGGGTTTTTCTTCGCCTCCGGATGGTCCTTGCGCTTGGCGATGACCAGGCGCTGCCCCGGCACCAGCTCTTTCAGGCTGTACGGGCCGCCGCCCAGCATGTAGTTGCGATCCGCCGCGTCGCGCCCGTGCTTGTCGAAGATCGCCTTGCTGGTGACGATCAAGCGGTCGCAGACGAACGACAGCAGCGGCGCCGCGGGCTTGTCGGTGATGAACTTGACCGTGTAGCGATCCACGGCTTCCGCCTTCACGATCGGGCCCGCCACGGACGCTTTTTGTTTGCTCTGGGGATCGCCGATCACCCGCCTCGTCAGCGAGTGGACGACGTCGTCGGCGGTGACGGGCGAGCCGTCGTTAAACTTGTAGTTCTTGTTGAGATAGAAGACCCAGATGGTCGGACTTTCGACCTTCCAGCGTTCGGCGAGCCGGCCTTCGAAATCGCCCTTGACGTAGTTGTAGGTGCAGAACGGGCCGGTGACCTCGCTCCAGATCCCGTAAAGGAGCGAGACGCTGTCGCCGTAGGGGTTGTGGGTTTCGATCGTCTCGGTGACGCCGATGGAAACCCGCGTTTGCGCCGCGAGGGGCGCGGCAGCGATCAACTGAAACGCCAGGACCGCGGATAGCGAGATTTTAACGAACGTCTGCATAGCGCCCTCCCGGAGCGAAGCCGGGGCCGCGCCCGATCGAGGGCCGCTTGCCCGCCTCGACGGGATGATTCGCCGCCGCCCGGGAAAGCCTGCCGTTCACCGGCGCCGGTGCACCCCGGCCGCGCATGTTCTTCGATGCCTCTTGTATCCTCAGCAATTCGGGTGTGTCAAGCGAGCGCGCTGCGGTGGGGTGAGGAACGGAGGCCGCAGAGAGCGCAAGGACACGAAGAGGGAAATCGATTGTCCTTCATCCTCTCCGTGGTAAGATATGCCCCGCGGCCTTCATGGAACCAAAACCACTTTTCTTCGGCATCGAGATTCCCCAGTTCTTCTTCGACGGCCCGGTCGACGTGGAGCATGTGCGGAAGTTCACGATCCGGGCGGAAGCGCTCGGCTACGACAGCCTCTGGCTCCAGGAGCGGATCGTGAGCGACTTTTCCATGCTCGAGCCGGTGAGCTTGTTGAGCTATGCCGCGGCGATCACCGACCGGGTCCGCCTCGGGGTCTCTGTGGTGTTGCTCACGCTCCGCAATCCCCTTCAGCTCGCGAAAAGTATCGCCACCCTCGACTGCATGAGCGGCGGGCGAGCGGTCCTGGGCATCGGCCTGGGAGGCGGCCATCTCGGATCGCACGAGGAGATCTTCGGCTACGGCCGCGAGCGGCGGGTGCGGCGCTTCACCGAGGCGGTGGCGATCCTGAAGCTTCTCTGGACCGAGCCGAGGGCCAGCTTTCATGGAACGTTCTGGAGCTTCGATGGCGTACCCATGGAGCCCAAACCGGTGCAGAAACCGCACGTGCCGATCTGGTTCGGCGGGCACCACGAGAACGCGCTCAGGCGCGCGGTCAGGTACGGCGACGGCTGGATGGGCGCCGGCTCGTCCTCGTCGTCGGCGTTCGTCCGCGAGTCGTCGCGTATCCGCGATCTTCTCGAGCAAGCCGGCCGCGATCCGGAGACCTTCGCGGTCTCCAAGCGCGTCTACCTGGCGGTCGACGACGACAGGCAGCGGGCGGAGCGGCGCCTGCGGGAATGGTTCGGGCGCCGGTACGGCAATCCGGATCTCGGCCCGAAAGTCTGCGTCTGGGGCGGCGTGCGCGAGTGCACGGAAAGAATCCGGGAGATCGTTCGGGCGGGAGCGCGCGGCATCGTTTTCAATCCGATGTTCGACGAGATGGAGCATCTGGAGATCTGCGCCGCGGAGATCGCCCCGCATCTGTCGAGCGTTTAGCCGGCCGCCGATGGCGATCGGCGGTCCAACCACGGCATCCGATCCTGGTATCTCGACGGAAGACGGCTCGAGGTCGGGGGTTCGAGGTTCGAAGTCGGGACCGGAGACCGAGGACCGAGAACGGGCGAGCTCGGCGGATTGCGAATCGCGAAAAAACTGGTCTCGGCCTGAATGGAGCGAAGCGGTTGAACGGCTTGAACGATCTTTCCGCTCAGAAAATTCGAATCGGCATCGCCCTGGGCGAATTGCTGTCCGAGGCGGGCTCGCCTGCCGAGCTGTTGCGCGTCGTCGACGATTGCGAGCGGTGGGAGATCGACTCCATCTGGGTCAGCGACCGGATTGCAGCGCCGCAGCCGACCCCTGAACCGGTGGTCCTCCTTTCCTTTCTGGCTTCGCGCCTGAAGCGGATGAAGCTGGGGACGAGCGCCCTCGTGCTTCCCACGCGGCAGCCCGTGACCCTCGCCAAGGAACTCGCGACGCTCGATCTTCTCTCGGAAGGTCGACTCCTCCTGGTGGCAGGCTTGGGCGCGGACGACTCGCGCGATTTCGAGGCGACGGGAGTGCCCAGAGAAGAGCGCGGGCGGAGAGCGGATGAGGCGATCGCTCTCATGAAGCGACTGTGGACGGAGGAGAACGTGACGTTTCGAGGTCGCTTCTGGTCAACGACCGGGCTTACGCTGGTTCCCCGCCCCTATCGCCGCGAAGGCATCCCCCTCTGGACCGGCGGGAGGAGCCCGGCGGCCCTGCGGCGCGCGGGCCGGCTGGCCGACGGGTGGCTCGCTTCCCGCGTGACGCCGCGGGAGATCGAGGCTGGAATTCAGGCGATTCGCGTCCACGCGGCCGCCGCCGGGCGTTGCATCCCCGGAGACCATTACGGCGCGCTGGTGCCGTTTTGCTTCGCGAAGAGCGTAGCTGAGGCGTCCGCCTGTGCGGCGCAGGCGCTTCGCGACCGGCCGGATGCAGCTCTTGGCGACTACGCGGCGCTCGGCCCGCCGGAGCGCGTCCGTGAAAAACTCGAGGAGTATGTGCGCGCGGGAGCCACGAAGTTCGTCATGCGCCCCGCCGGGCCGAAGGGTAGCGCGCGGGATCAGATAAAGACGCTGGCCGAGACGATCCTTCCCGTCCTACAGACCCCCGCCTGAGCGAATCCCGGCGCATCAGGTGCGCCACGGCTCGTAGACGATCGCGTTCTTGATCGCCGCGTCTATCTGACCCGCCATCGGGTTGCGGATCTCCTCGGCGATGTGACCCATCACCCCGAGGGTGCGGCCGATCAGGGCAAACGCCTTGGTGATCTGCCAGGGAAAGCCCATGTCGAGCGCGATCGCGGCGATGGCGCCGGTCACGTTGACGGGAATGAGCCGCTTTCTCCTTTCGCCGGCCGCCTTCGAAAGCTTCTGGATCAGCTCGCAGTAGCGGCCGTAAACTCCGGTCTCCCGGGCGATCGCAAAGAGGGTCTCGGCTCTGGGGTCGCCTTCGGCGTGGGTCCGGTGGCCGATCCCCGGCATGCGCTGCTTGCGGGCCGAGTAGTCCTCGACGATCGAAGCGGCGACCTGATCGAGGTCGAGATCGTCGCGCTCCGGGGGCAGCGCCTCCACCAGCATCTTCGCGGACCACTCGGAGGAGCCCAGGTGGACGCTTCCGGCGCCGCACAGAGCCGCCGCCACGGCCGCCTGGATCGCCTCGGGGGCGCAGTGGTAGACCAGCCGGGCGGCGATCACGTGGGAAACCATCCCGTGCTCGACGAGGATGATGAGCAGGGCGTCGAGCATCCGCGCTTCGTTCGGCGTCGGGAGGCGGCCGCGAAGAATTAGCGACGTCATGTCGGTGAATGTGATCTTGCCGACGAGATCCCTGTTGAGGTCGTAGCCGCGCACGAGGATACGGTGCAGCTCGGCCTTGCCGATTCCGGTAACGATCCTGGGTTGATCCGCCATTGGGTTCTCCCTTCCTGAAATTCTCGCTCGATATTAGGCGGGCCCGCGACGAGGGTCAAACGGCGCCATCGGCGGCGCGGTTCTTGAACGATTCACAGGCGGCTGTTATAGGCATAGAAAAGCCGCGAACCGGATTCCGGCGCGGGAAAGCACGCCGGAGCGGCGGGCAGCCCCATGAACGACTACGTGAAAGAGCACTACGATTTTCCGCTGACGCGCAAAAGCGAGCACAAACCGCTGACCGGGATCCGGGTGATCGACGCCGGCAACATGGTGGCAGCGCCGTTCGCGACCGTCCTGCTGGCTGATTTCGGGGCCGACGTCATCAAGATCGAGCATCCGAAGTACGGCGACGGGCAGCGCAAGCTCGAGCCGATCAAGGACGGGATTCCGCTCTGGTGGAAGGTGGTCTCGCGCAACAAGCGCTGCATCACGCTGGACCTGGGAAAGCCCGAGGGCGCCGAGCTCTTCAAGCGGCTGATCAAGAACCGGGACGTGGTCGTGGAGAACTACCGGCCGGGAACCCTGGAGCGGTGGGGGATCGGCTACGACGTGATCCGCGAGATCGAGCCGCGCATCGTGCTGCTGCGGATCTCGGGCTTCGGCCAGACCGGCCCTTACAAGAACCGCGCGGGGTTCGGCCGCGTCGCGGAGGCGATGAGCGGTTTGACGAACCTGATCGGCGAGCCGGACGGGCCGCCGATGTCCCCCGGTTACCCCCTCGGAGACCTGATCGCGGGCATCTTCGGCTCCCTGTCGGTGATGATGGCCCTGTACTACCGCGACGCGCGCGGCGGCGAAGGGCAGGTGATCGACCTCGCCCTGTACGAGGCAGTCTTCCGCCTGCTCGATTTCGATCCGATCCAGTACGATCAGATGAAGACCGTGCACACGCGGACCGGCAACCGGGTCGCCTACGTGGCGCCGAGCTCGATGTTCAAGACCAAGGACGGCAAGTACCTGACGCTGGCCGCGAGCACGCAGAACGTCTGGGTGAGGTTGGCGAAGGCGATCGGCCGGGAGGAGCTCACGACCGATCCCAAGTTCATCGACAACCCCGCTCGCGTCGAGCATTCGGCGGAGATCAACGGCATCGTCGGCGAATGGATCGAAAAGCACACGCGCGAGGAAGTGATCCGGCGGTTCGACGAGTACGAGGTGGCGTATTCCGCGGTGTTCGACATGGAGGACGTCTTCCGCGACGTTCAGTACCGGGCGCGCGAAGCGATGGTGCGCGTCCCGGACCCCGAGCTCGGCGAGGCGGTCGTGCAAAACGTCGTGCCCAAGTTCTCCAGGACGCCGGGCTCCGTGGATTTCCTGGGCCCCACCCGGCTCGGCGAGCACAACGAGGAGATCTACTGCGGGGAGCTGGGCCTCTCCAGGGACGACCTCCGGCAGCTCCGGGAAAAGGGGATCATTTGAGGCGGCAAAATTTTCCCGCCCTCTAGGCGCCGCCCCCGAGCCTTCAGCCGCTTCTTCTGACAAATTTGTCCGCTCCTGATCGTGTTTGGGACGGTGGAACGCGTGCTTCCCCGGGAATCCATCGATCCGAAGCGAAGTTGCGTTTTTTGCGCATTCGGCATCGCTTTTGCCTAGCGTCGCTCGAAGGCTTTTCATGAGTCGCTATGGGAGCCGAGGCGGCCGGGGTGGGAAGAGGCTCGCATCGGCATCGCCGCCTGCCAGCGTACATTCCGGCCGGCCGAAAGGTTGCAGTGTTCGATGGATGGAGTGATCCGAGCCTTGATGCGTCCCGGTGATCGCCGCGCAGGACACGGAACGAGCCGGGCGGCCTTTTTCTCCCCAAGCCCGGGCGGCCCGAGCCGGAACGGCGGCCCGGGTTGGGCCGCCGGGATACGCTCGATCTGGCGCCAGTCCACCTTCGGAACGGTGACGGTCACGGGCAAGATCACCGCGTGGTATCTGATCCTCGCGATCGCGCCGATCCTTGCGATCGGCTTCATCGCCTATCAGAACAGCCGCACCACCCTCGAGCGCGAGATCAAGAGCAAGCTCAACGCGGTGGCCGACGACAAGTCGGAGACCCTCAGGGGCTGGCTGAAGGAGCACGCCGCCGACGTCAACCATATCGCGCAGAGCATCGCCGTGAGGGACTTGCTCTCGCCGAGCTTCCGGATCGTCTATCCCAATCTGACTGCGAAAACGGCCGAAGAGAGGATCCGCCGGGTACGCGATCTCATAACGGTCGTGCAGGAAACCAACGCTCCCTACGTCGACATACTCATCCTCGACCAGGGCGGGACGATCGTGCTCTCCAGCTCGAGGATTCTCGAGCAGGAGGGCGGCCGCGTCCGGGAGGTCGATCTCACCGCAGTGGACAAGAGCGTCCCGTTCGTCAGCTCGGTCTTTTACTCGTCCGCCGCGCAGCAGCACGTTTTCATGATGGGAAGCCCGGTGCACGACAACAACGCCAACGTCGTCGGCCACGCGGTTCTCGAGGTTTCGCTTCGTCCGATCCATGCCCTGGTGGAGCAGCGCTCCGGCCTGGGCGAAACCGGAGAGGTGCTGCTGATCGACCGCGATCACAGCATGATCACCCAGTCCCGTTTCAGCGAAAAACCGACGATCCTGGAGCGGGTGGGGCTTCCCGCGGAACTGGAGGGAGCTTTCGAAAGGAAAGTCGAGCTGTTGACCTACGCCGACTACCGCTCGGTGCCGGTGATGGCGTCCGTGCGGCCCGTGCCCGAGCTGAATTCGATGCTGATCGCCAAGATGGATCAGGCCGAGGGCTTCTCCCCGGTCACGAGTCTGCGCCGCTCGGTTTTCCTGATGATCGTTCTCGCCATCATCGTCGCGTCGTGGGTCGCGCTGCGCGTCGCCGAGATCACCACCCGGCCGATCGTGAGGGCGCAGGAGCTCGAACGGCTCAAGGCGGATTTCACCGCGATGGTGGTGCACGATCTCCGCTCGCCCCTCGCCAACGTCATCCTCGCGGTCCAGATGATCAAGGAGGGCGTTTTCGGCCCCGTCAACGACGAGCAGCGGAGATGGCTGGTCAAGGTGGAAGCTTCCAGCCGGGAGCTGGTGGACTTCGTGAGCAACTTCCTCGACCTGTCCAAGATCGAGGCCGGCCGTCTGGAGCTCGCGCGCGAGGCGGTGAACCTCGAGGATATCGTCCGCGGCACGCTGGAGAGCTTTCTCCTGCTGGCCGGAGAGAAGAAAATCCGGCTGGAGACCCGGATCGAGCCCGGGCTGCCGGTCTTCGAAGCGGACCCCCGCCGCGTGGGCCAGGTCCTGACGAACTTGTTGAGCAACGCGGTGAAGTTCACCGCGGAGGGAGGGCGAATCGAGGTGGGAGCGCGCCGGCACGGGGGCGAGATCGAGGTCTGGGTGAGCGATACCGGCGTGGGCATAGCCCGCGAGGACCTCGGCCATCTTTTCGAAGTGTACCGCCAGGCGGCCGGCGGCAGGCATTCGACCGAGGCGGGCACCGGTCTGGGCCTGGTGATCTGCAAGATGATCGTGGAGGCGCACGGGGGCAGGATCGACGTGGAGAGCGAGGAAGGAAAGGGAAGCACCTTTCGATTCTGGCTCCCGGCGAGCCCGGAACAGAGCAGGCGCTGGAGCTGCGGCGCCCCGCTTTCACCCACGGCGTGAGCCTGACGAGAACGGCGCGAACGTTTCGGCCCGCTCACCGCGTCCGCCTTCTTCGTTTTAAGAACCTCCGAGCTCGATTTCCCAATTTCTGAGAAACAACGGTCCGGCTCGAGGCTGCGTTCAGAGGAGCGCCCGGGTCCTCGGCTGGCCTCCATCTTGCTCCGCTGCATCGCCACAATTTTTTCAGCGAGGTTGAACGCAATGGAGAAAGTGATCCGACTGGACGGCCGGCGTGACATCGAAGCGGTGGAGTGGGCGCGAGAGCTGCGCGAGACCGAGGCATGGTTTCAAAGCGAGCGCTTCCGTTACACCACGCGGCTCCACACGCCGTTCGACGTCGTCGCGCTCAGGGGAACCCTGCAGGAGGACTGCACGATCGCCAGAGAGTCGGCGGTAAAGCTGTACGACTACCTCCGGCGGCTGTTCCGGGAAAAGCGCCAGGAGATCACCTACGGCCCGTTTTCCCCCACCGGCGCGGTGCGGGCGGTCATGGAAGGGATCCGGGTGCTCTACCTCGGCGGCTGGGCGACGTCGGCCCGGGGATCGGATTCCGAGGATCCCGGCGCCGATCTCGCCAACTACGCGCTGGATCGAGTGCCGAAGGAAGGCGCGTCGTGGGTGCGGGCCCTGCTGCACCAGGACGAGTTGCAGCGATCGAGGCGGGTGAGGATGACCTCCGCGCAGCGCAAGAAGAGCCCGCCCATCGAGTTCAGCCCGCCGCTGATCATTCCCGACGGAGATACCGGCCACGGCGGCGAGCACCATATCCGCAACCTGGTGAAGAAATTCGTCGAGTCCAAGATCGGCGCAATCCACATCGAGGATCAGCGGCCCGGCTGCAAGGTGTGCGGCCACCAGGGGCAGAAGGTTCTCGTCTCGACGGCGGAGATCGTGTCGCGGCTGAACACGGCGCGGCTGCAGTACGACGTCATGCGCGTCCCGGGCGTGATCGTAGGGCGAACCGATTCGCACGACGCAACCGCGCTCGACAGCGCCGACGACGAGCGCGACCATCCTTTCATCTACGGCGCGACCAATCCGCGGATCGTGCCGTTCAGGAACGTCAGTCTGGCGGTGATCCGCAAGTTCTACGAGGCGGGGCACGAGGAGATCAACGGCCATCTCCTCTACCGGATCTCGGAATCCGTCTACCGGGCCGCCGACGAATGGCTGAAGCAGGAGGGACTGCATCAGCGGATCGCCGAGGGGTTGCGGCGCATCGAGAACGAGACCGAGGCGCTCGAGAAACTGCGCCGGCGCGCGCGGCGCGCGGGCGGGAGCCAGCGCGTGATCCGCGAGCAGGCGGCGGCCTCCGAGATCGCAGTGAAGAAAATCACCGAGGAAACCCTCGATCACGTGCTCGCGGCCGTGCGCGAGACCTGGGCGGCAAAAGCGGGCCTCAAGACCTACGCGGTGGCCGTGGCCGAGGTCCTGGAGGGCAAGGCCGGCGGGAGGGCGAGGCGCGGCATGCGCCCGGAAGAGTGGAGGAGGTTCGCCAGCTCGGTCTCGCACGCGGAGGCGCGCGAGCGCGCCGCGGCGATGGGCGTGGAGGTCTTCTGGGATTGGGATCTGCCGCGCACGGCGGAGGGCTTTTATCAGATCACCGGCGGGCGGGAGATGGCGATCCAGCGCGGGCTTGCGATGGCGCCGTTCTCGGACCTGGTGTGGCGCGAGACCGCCCGGCCTGATCTCGCGGACGACAAGATCTGGGCGGACGCGATCCACGCCGTCTTCCCGAATCAGATGCTGGCTTACAACCTCTCGCCTTCCTGGAACTGGGACGCCTGGGGCTTCACCGACGACCAGATCCGCAACTTCGCCAACGAGCTGGGGAAAATGGGGTACGTCTTCAACTTCATCACCTACGCCGGCCACCAGACCGAGGCGCTGATGAACGGCCGGCTCGCCCGTGCCCTCAAAGAGGAGGGCGTGCTCGGTTTCGTCCGGCTGATCCAGCGGGCGCTCAGGCTCGCCAACGATCCGGCGCAGTTCCCCCAGACGTTCGTCGGCGGCGACTGGGCGGACCGGTTCCGCCGGGCGGCGCGCGGGCCGTCGCTCACGACCTCCTCGATGGGCGGCAAGTCGACCGAGGCGCAGCACCGCCGGACGGTGGAGGTGCCCACCAGCGTGCTCGAGCGCTGGCTGCGGATGTGGTCGGAGCACTTGAGCCGCTCGGGCCCGCTCAAGCCGGGCGAGATCAGCGTCGAGCTGAAGGAGCGCTGGGCGGGATCCGAGGAGATGATGCTCAACGTCTTCGACGAGGCACGCGACAAGATCGCCGAGATCACGTTCCGCGTCGACAAGGACCGCGAGGGGCGTAAGTTCCTCGCGGTCAAGGACCAGCACACCGTCAAGAAGTACCGCAACCGCCGCCTGATGTCGCTGATCCATTTCTTCCTCCTGCACCGCTACAAGGCGGACCTCGTGCACTACGTGGCGCCCACCCACGACAACCGCCTGTCGGTCCAGCGGATGATCCAGAACGGAGTTTTTCGCAGCGCCCGCACCGATGATCCGAACGTGATCGCGATCGAGGTCGACACGGCGCGCGCGCAGAAGATCTTCGCCAGCGACGAGTCGATCAGGCGGTTCATCGCCCGACAGCCGGGCGCGCCGCGAGCCAGGACCGTGGGCGCACCGCTGCGCGCCGCGGGCTAGGCATCCCGCGGGGGTGCCGCGGGGGCACCCTTGCTTTCCCGGTATCGCTTCGTGGTAAAAGGCGCCATGGAAGAGTATGTGGGAATCGGTGGGCTCAGGGTCGACCAGCGGCTCTATCGAGTAGTCAAGGAAGAGATCGCTCCCGGGACCGGCGTCAACGTGGCGGGGTTCTGGCGCTCTCTGGCCCGGATCGTAAAGGAGCTGGGCCCGAAAAACCGCGCCCTCCTCGAAAAGCGCGACGAGCTCCAACGCCGGATCGACCAGTGGAACCTGGCGCACCGCGGGCGGCCGCTCGACGTCGCGGAGTACAGGGCCTTTCTCGCCGAGATCGGCTACCTCGTCCCGGAGGGCGGGAGCTTCAAGGCGACGACGGCGAACGTCGACCGGGAGATTTCCGCAATCGCGGGGCCGCAGCTCGTCGTGCCCCTCGACAACGCCCGCTACGCCCTGAACGCGGCGAATGCGCGCTGGGGAAGCCTGTACGACGCGCTCTACGGAACGGACGTGATCCCGGAGGACGACGGCGCGGAAAAAGGCGAGGCGTACAATCCCAGGCGCGGCGCGCGGGTCATCGCATACACCGAAGAGTTCCTCGACAAGGTCATCGGACTCAAGAGGGGTAGCTTTTCCGACGTTACGGAGTTTTTCCTGCGCGCGAACCGGGGAAAGAAGAGCCTTGCGGCGCGGCTCAAGGACGGGAGCGTGACGGGGCTCGCGGAGCCGCGGAAGCTCGTCGGCTACCGGCTGGAGGGCGGAGCGCTCGCGGGCGTTCTGCTCCGGAACAACGGGGCGCACATCGAGATCCAGATCGACCGCTCCCACCCCGTCGGCAAAGCGCACCCGGCGGGGGTGAAGGACGTCGTACTGGAGGCGGCGATCACGACGATCCAGGATTGCGAGGACGCGGTGTCGGCCGTCGACGGCGCGGACAAGGCCAGGGTCTACGGCAACTGGTGCGGCATCATGAAGGGGACGCTCCAGGCGACCTTCGAAAAAGGCGGCCGGACGCTCACGCGAAGGCTCAACCCGGACAGGACGTTCACCAGCCCGGCGGGGAGGAAGCTCGTCCTTCCGGGGCGAAGCCTGCTCCTGGTGCGCAACGTCGGCATCCATATGTACACCGACGCGGTCACCACGGCCCGGGGCGAGCAGATCCCCGAAGGCTTCCTCGACGCCATGGTCACCTCGCTCGCCGCGCTCCACGACCTCAAGGGCAAGGGAAAGTACGTCAACAGCAAGAAGAAGAGCATCTACATCGTCAAGCCCAAGCTGCACGGCCCGGAAGAGGTCGCGGCCACCGTGGAGCTGTTCGAGAGAGTGGAAAAGGCGCTCGGGCTTCGGCGCAACACCCTCAAGATCGGCATCATGGACGAGGAGCGCCGCACCACCGTCAATCTCAAGGAGTGCATCCGGGAGGCGAAAGAGCGCGTGGTGTTCATCAACACAGGATTTCTCGATCGCACCGGCGACGAGATCCACACCAGTATGGAGCTGGGCGCAATGCTGCCCAAGGAGGAGATCAAGAGCCAGCCGTGGATCAAGGCCTACGAGGACTGGAACGTCGACGTCGGCATCGAGACGGGCCTACCGGGCCGGGCGCAGATCGGGAAAGGCATGTGGACCATGCCGGACGAGATGCGCGAGATGGTGCGGACCAAGATCGGGCACCCGCAGGCGGGCGCCAGCACCGCGTGGGTGCCGTCGCCGACCGCGGCCACGCTCCACGCGCTGCACTATCACTACGTGAACGTCGCCGCGCGCCAGAAGGAGCTGGCCGGGCGCAGGCGCGCGAGCCTCGACGCGATCCTCACGCCGCCGCTGCTCGACCGGACGTTGAGCTCCGAGGAGATCCGGCGCGAGCTGGACAACAACGCGCAGGGCATCCTGGGGTACGTGGTGCGCTGGGTGGATCAGGGAATCGGCTGCTCCAAGGTGCCCAACATCAACGACATCGCTCTGATGGAGGACCGCGCCACGCTCAGGATCTCGAGCCAGCACATCGCCAACTGGCTGCACCACGGCATCGTCACGCCGGCGCAGGTGCGCGAGACCTTCGGCCGGATGGCGGCGGTGGTCGACCGGCAGAATCGCGGCGACCCCAACTACCGGCCGATGGTGCCGGACTTCGAGAAGAGCGCTGCTTTTCAGGCTGCCCTCGATCTGGTTTTCAAGGGCCGCGAGCTGCCGAACGGCTACACCGAGCCCGTCCTCCACGCCCGCCGCCGGCAGGTAAAGGCGGCGAACTTGGGTCGCGAAGGGGGCGCGTGATCCGCCGCGGGCGGCGGCACCCTGGAGCCTGCCGCCGGAAGATTCGTGCAGTCCTGCACCCGCGGAAAACCGGCTATGGCGCCTCCGGCGCGCTGAGCCGAAAGTTATTTCGCGCGATGCACGCCGAAGATCTTATTGTACTGTTCGATGACAGATTTCAGGCTCGGACCGATAGACACGGGGCTCAAAAATACAAAATCCTTCTGCAAGAGTTCCTGTACCCACGGCTGATGCTTGATCCCTTTGCGAATGGCAATCCGGCCCGCCGCTTCCACCATCCGTGTTTGGCCTTCCTCGGACAGAATCCAGTCGATGAAGAGCAAGGCCGCATGCGGGTGGGGCGAGCGGCGCATGAGGGCGACAAAATTGGGTTCGCCGGCGTAAGGTTCCATGATTCGAAAATCGATTGGCGCACCTTGCTTCTTGTAGTCTGTCACCCGCCGCCCCCGGGCGGCGATCGCGACCGCCGACTCGCCGGCGAGCATCAACTGAACTCGCATCACGCTGCTTGATCCGGGCATTTGCAGCTCTTGTCGGGCCAGCGCTTGCATGTATTCAATGCCCTTCTTCGGTCCCAACGTTTCCAGCAGGGTGTTGAACCAAGTGTATTCCTCGGTTCCGAGGCTCAGCCGCCCCTTCCATTTCGGATCCAGGAGATCATAGTAGGTTCGCGGGGCATCGGCCGCGGAAACCTGCTTGGTGTTGAATGCGGTGACCAGCGGCGTAATCTCGAACGCTTGCCAATAGCCTTCCGGATCGCGCGAGCCCGGCGGCAGCGCCTTGTGCTCGGGTGAGACGTACGGAGCCGAAAGACGGCGCTGCTTGAGTTCCCACATTTCCACTGGCGCCGAGCCGACGACATCGACCGCATGACGGCCTGCGCGCGCCTCCGTATCCGCTCGGGTGAAGACTCCCGACGGCGTCGAACGATAGGTGTTGATTTTGACGAAAGGATACTTCCGCTCGAAGTGCGGTAGTATCTTCGGGTAGTCAGTCAGGCTGAGCGAGGTGTAAAAGACCAACTCGCCTTCTTTTTTTGCTCCCTCCTCCAGGAACGCCGTTCGCATCGCGCCGGACAGGGAGGCAGCCTTCCTGACCACTTCCTCGGCGCTGGTTGCTTGCGCGCAGCGCTGTGGGAGCACAACGGACCAGATGACAGTGAACGCAATGATTAGGACCGGCATTGTTCAACCCTGGCTTGAGCTAGAGATCCATGCGTCGTTTGTGACCCCAGCCGACGGTGGAGATATCGAAAAGATTTCCATCAGGATCGCAGCCTCTCCCCTCGGCGTAAGTCGCCACGCGATCCTTGGGAGCACCGTCTGGGTAAATCTCACGGATGCGCCGGGCGATTTCGTTGTTATCCTCGACGTGAAACCCGAAGTGGTAGAGTCCGGGCTTGTGTCCCGGCTCCTTGGGGTCGTTGGCGTTGAGGATTGCCAGATTGACCTCCCCGTCGGAAAGATGCACCGAGCCGTTCTTGGTACGGTACATCTCCTGCATTTCGAACACCCGTTTGTAAAAATCGGCGAGGGTATCCGGCTGATGCGTGAGGATTGCGAGATGACGTAATTTGGGCATCGCGAACCTCCTTGCGTTTTTCGGGCGCATCCATATCAGCAGCGTCCCGGTGATGTCAAGCAAACGACGCGACCTTGCCGGCATCAGGGCCGCGGGCTCGCCCGGAGCTGATCACGTGAACCTTGCCGCGTAAAATCGAGATACGAGCGACGGGATACGCGGGGCCTTATCTGAAAGCGACAACGGCGACGGCTTTATTCGCTTCGGGAGGACCACCGCAAAGCAGGTGGGAGGAACCATGGGACGGGCTTCGTTACGGAGATGGAATTTCCCGAGGCGCTGGTGGCGAAGCCGAAAATCCTGATCCCCGAACTGCTAGGACGCTGCTGAAAAAAGGAAGACCCCAAGGTTCTCGACGTTCAACGTGTGCAAACGGCAGATCGCACGTGAGAACGCAAACCGAGGTGAAGTCGTTGATCCGCGACCCATGCTCTCAACTGGGGAAAGACCCGGAGGAGCTGATCCACATCAGACCTGTCGATGGCGGCCGGGCCAACGCGCTGTCTTACGAGGTCATCAGGAAGGATGGCAAACTCTGCGTGGCGAAGGCTTGAATGGGCGCGAAGGGCATCGGCCTTCTTCGAGAAAGATCCGTTTCCGGATCATGAGGGCGTTCCTGTCAGCCAGTGATACAGAGCAATGAGCCATTGCCGGTGAGACGGCGATTCGATCCACTCGAAGCAAAACCAGCCCACGGCGATCCCGAGCACCGTGCCGAGCTCCTTCAAGTGGAAGCGGTTGCCCGGAGAGAAGCTCGGCGATGTCGCCAGGGGCCGCGGCAGGTATTTCGGAACGGAACGCCGGTAGCGCTCGAACGCCTCACCAAACCTCTCCGAGAGGAATTCCTCTTCTGCGGCCACCAGTGCTCCGTACAACAGAACGAAAAGAGCCAGAAAGACCGGAATCCAGACGATACTTTCCGAAAGGACGACCATCCCCAGGCCGATCAGGAAGTTTCCGGTGTATATGGGATGGCGCATGAGGGCGTAAGGACCGGAGGTGATCAGCATCGGCGCCTTGAGGCGGCGCGACCGGGTGCACCTTCCCGCATGGCTGACCGCCCAGATACGCAGGAGACCTCCGGCGACGAGGCAGGCCGCTCCGAGTGTGTCGACCAGCGTGTCGATCCACGTTCCCTCGAAGACATCCGAAGGAGGATAGAACCAGACGTGAGCAACCAAAGCCAGGAAAAACAAGGCCTGGGTGTAACCGCGCAAGAAAAAGACGTGTCTCTTGATAAAACGCATCGCCGTCCTCCACCAATGAAGCGCCACCTGAGGCGGACCAACGCTTCGTATTCATGTGCAGCTGATAGCGCCCCCGGCCCTCAGAGGTATTTCGACCCCGCCCTTTCGGCCGGGCTTGAGAAACAGGTACGCCCCGCAGCTCGTCTCCCGCTCATGAGCGGGACGAATCGAACGAGGGAAAATCAGAGGAGGAAGGCGGCGTGGAGCTTGAAAAGCTGACAGGAGCCGTCCGCGGGCTTTGCGACCTTCGAAGCGTAACGGGTCGGAAGCGGTTCGACTACCACGGCGTTGAAGGATGCGAAAAGGAGGTCCGGTTCGGCAATCGACCTTTCATCGGAGTTTTCGGCCTGACCGAGGCTGCCGGGCGCGGCTTCCACCGGGCCTGCCACGTCGAGACGCCAGAGCCCGGCCGGAGCCGAATGCGGCCCAAAAATCTCGGCGCAGAAAAAAGAAAGCCAGACGGCCGCGAGCAAAGCCGCTACGACCCTCTTCAACATGCGAGGACTGTAAACGCTATCTCGCACCTGAGTCAAGGAGCCGGATTGCAGGCGGTGTGCGAAGGGTTGTGACGGAGAAGAAAAGCAGAGACGCCGCGGCAGATCCGCACGCGGTGGGCTCGGCGGCGTATAGGGCACCTCACATCCGGCGGTCGAGGCTGCGGTACTGGATCGCTTCGGCGACGTGGGCGGGCTGGATGTCCCCGGAGGCGGCGAGATCGGCGATGGTGCGCGCGACCTTGAGCACGCGGCTGTAGGCGCGGGCGCTGAGCCCGAGGTGGTTGATCGCGCGTTCGAGGAGCTTTTCCGCCTCGGCTCCGAGCGCGCAGTGGCGCTTGATGTCCCTGGCGCCCATCTGGGCGTTGGCGTGGATGGTGCGCTTCTGGAACCGCTCGAGCTGCACGGCGCGGGCGGCGTTGACCCGCTGCCGGATGACGACGGAGGGCTCGCCGGCGCCCCTGCTCGCGAGCTCCTGGTAACGCAAGGTGGGGACCTCGACCTGGATGTCGATGCGGTCGAGCAGCGGGCCGGAGACCCTGGAGCGGTAGCGCTGGATCTGCAGCGGCGTGCAGCTGCATTCCTTCTGCGGATCGGTGAAAAAGCCGCAGGGGCAGGGGTTCATCGCCGCCACCAGCATGAAGCTCGCTGGGTAGTTGATCGAGCCGAGCGCGCGGGAAACCGTGATGTTCCCGTCCTCCAGCGGCTGGCGCATGACCTCGAGCACGTTGCGCCTGAACTCGGGCAGCTCGTCGAGAAAGAGGACGCCATTACAGAGAGAATAGATAAACCGCTCGCGGTTGTCCTGAGGGCTTCGATCAAAAGGGTGAGCAGTTGAGATTGCGAGCATTTCCAAGCTGCCAAGCTGGACGTCGCCGGTTCGATCCCGGTCGCCCGCTCCAATTTTCTTCAATAAACTCCGCCACTTCCGACAGCGCTAAAATCCGAATTTTGTCCCTGACGGAAAAAGGTGCCCAAAACGTGCCTGTGGCGAAAGCGGACGCAGCGGTTTTAACGTAGTTCCCGCATTAATCCCTCTGCAGACCCCGAGTTACGATCATCTCCTCCACCAGTACCTTGTAGACCTCGCGAAGCTCATCTTCCGTTACTTCAACGCCAAGTGCGCTGCAGACAGCTTTGTCGAAGGCGAGACGAACAGAAGAACATTGCACTGGGTCTTCAGTGACGTTAAGGAGACTGGGCTGTCCTTTTCTCTGTAATTCCCAAAACTCTTCGTATCGCGCGTCGAATTGAGCGTCTAACTGATCCCTAAGAGCAGTGAAAGGGGCGTTCGCGAACCTGTTGAAAAGATCTGCCAGAGCAGGCACAACCGCGTTATCCGGGTATAGGTACATCTCTTCAAGGTCGTAGAAGCGCACGTCTATGTAGCGTCCCGTTGTTTCCTCCTTTAGGAGGAAGAATTGTGTTAGGAATAATGCTGAGTTCAGGAGCACACATACGGCCTTAGCTCGTTGCGGCTCTGCCTCGACGATGACATTGAGGACATTCGAGGTAGAGAAGGGTGTCTCGGAAAAAAAGGCTGTAAGGTAGGTGTTGGGCGAGAACGGGTTTATGCGACGCACAACTACAAGTCTTGTTTCCACAGCCTTAAGCTCACGGGCGACCTTGTCCCAAAAATCTCGCCACGAAAAACCACGCGCTGGTTTAAAACCACTGGCGCGCGTGACCCGGCTTAGCTCGTGATAAGGCTCTTTGGCAATGTAGTCCCATCTTCCCTCTATGCTCATTGTTGGGATTGCGATCCCGGTTCGGAGCGTTCTTGTAAGTGCGGACCGCTCCACATTGTATTCAACACCCATTTTCGATTGCGCTCGTATCTCCCTGTGGCCCTCTGTGCTGAATCGCAAGAAAGCTTCCTCCGCACGGGATGCTTCTGAAGCCCGAGTGAGGAAGAGAAAAGAAGACACTCCTTTCGGGACGGGGCGATAACCTTCACGAAAGTAGCGCGGTGGAAATGTCTTTAGTGTGTCAGTGAATCGTTCGATGAATCGGACAAGGATGTCCCGGTGACGAAGGTCGCTGACACCGCAGAACCACATCAGATTACGAAAGCGAGCGCGTAAATCAGAAATTGTAAAATACTGGGTATCCAAAGTCGGGGTACGCACCGGCGCCTCTTGCTTTATCGCTGCTGCTAGCGCGTCAATGTCGCGTTCTCCGAGTTTCGAGAGGTCTTGTTTTATCAGGCACACTTTCACTTGGTGACCTTCAGGCGGTGCTCCTTTGTGGGCGATCAGGAGCACGTCACGATACTCCGACCATTCCGAGAAACCGTAGTTCAGCGTAGACTTGATAATGTAGATAGGTGTCCAGTGCTGGAAAACGAATTCGCGCACCTTTGTGCTCTCTCTACCGCGAAGGATGCTGATGGGAATCACACCACCAAATACGGCCCCGTCCTTCAAAAGAGCATCCGCGAGGACAAGGAAGTGTCCCCAAAGCCCTACCTCCCCGCCACAGATTGGCTCGAAGCGCCTCATATTGACGAATCGAGAAATACCTCGCTCAACTTTCGTGAAAGGCGGGTTCATCAGGACCGTATCGACCTGTTCAAGCGGGACCTCGTATTCGTGTCCGGTGCTGCGTCGCGCCGTGGCCGCTGCCGGGAACAGTCCTGGCTGGATGCCCCCTCTGTAATGGCGTCCCAGGGCCAAATCAAGACTGTCGCCGCGAATGATCTGCGTCCTGGCGATGGTGACGGGTGGGTCCATGGCTGCAAGGTTTGCGCTTGCCAGGTGCACAGCGAATGGCATGATGTCGGCTCCGAAGATTTCTTGTTCACAGAAGCGCCTGTGAGGGTTCGAGCCTGGGTGAGACCTCTCTGATAGGTCACGCTTCCTGCGATAAGCTGCGGCGAGGATCGTTCCGGAGCCACATGCAGGGTCGAAGACGGTGGCGCCTGGTGTTTCCACGGTAATTCGAGCAAGAAGCTCTGCGGCTTGTGGTCTGGTATAAAAGGCGGCCAGCATCTTCCTGATGTGCTTCGGCATCAATTCATGAAAAATGCGGCCAGGTAGCTCGTAGCGGCTTCTCTCTACCTCAAGGCCAGATATGAGGTCATATGTATCCGTGAGATACTTAGGTGGAACAAGGCCGAGAACATCGATTTCGTAGATTGGCCGGTAGTTAATCTCCAGGATCTTCCGAAATGCCTCTCGGAGCCCTCTAACCGTTACCGGGCGAGGCGGCGGTAGGACGCGTCCAGGCTGGGCCGCACTGAAGAGGCGAAGAAAGAGTATTTGGCTCAGAAGAATGTAGGCACCAAGGAACCTAGCCGCTTCATCAGCGTTGGCGCTGCCCAAATGGCCAATATCGCTCAGCAGGCCTTTGTCTGTGATGATTCGCAGGATCGCAGTGTGCGACATTTGGATCGTCTGCATCAGCTCGCTCACATGCTCCTGCAACATGGAGATAACAAGCTTGAGGGGGAATGCCGTCGTTTCTCTCCGCTCCAGTCGCGGGTGTAGCTCTCGGATGAGGCGCTCGATGACTTCAGTGAAGGTGGCATCTCGGTATTCTTCCTTTACATGGGGAGTATCGACGAGGCAGGCCACCCTGCTTACCCGGAGAGCCTCCGTAATCTTCTCGGCTCTCGCAGCTACCGTTCTCGCTGATTCTGGGAGCAGGAGGAGCAGACCATGGTTTCGTCTGCTCTCATCCTTGTGTCGTTGGTACTGAATGAACGCTGATTTGAGGAGTGCAGGGGTCTCGCCGATCTTGACTGAAAGTACCCACTCGCGGTCTATGAGATCGAAAATGATGTCCGGTTCAGAATTATAAGCGACTTCGCTAACCGCGCTCCCCCCGGCGGCGGTTATGATGGCTTTGATGTCTGTATAGAAGCTGCGTTCAGTTACTCGTGGCGGCAATGACAGAAAATTCCTTTGAGCGTATTGCTGCCCAGAGCCCAAGAAATCCTTCTACGGAAGGTCCCCACGCGCTATCGAGAAACGAAAAGAGCTGGCGAAAAACACGGGCTCCGAATAGCTATTTTAGAGCGAAGGGTATCCGATAAACTGCTATTCTGTCAAATTGTGGGTAACAGCGACGATTTTGTGCCCAACTCCGGGGGAAACCTACAGAACTTGGCCATCCAGGCCGGGCAGGGTGGTAGCCCCGCGGGCTGCACCCGGTTAAGGCACCAATTTGTTCCCGACCCTGCGCAGTATCCGGCCTTCGGGAGGATGTGGGTCATAAGATGCCTTATCCACCCAGGCATTCCCGTTCCAGAGACCAGCGCTATCGCCACAGTCGTTGTTCCATATGTAATTTTTGCCTGTGAACAGATGGAAGTCGGCGCCCTGAGCGTCTTCGGCATTCATTTGTGATAATGGAATTTCTCCTCCTGAATGGACACGTATAACCTGCCCCACGCCGAGATCCCCTTGGAAGCCCATGACCTTATCCCATTTTCCATTTCTGCATCCCGGCTGGTAGGCAATGTGTTGCAGAGA
This sequence comes from Candidatus Zixiibacteriota bacterium, assembly GCA_035574315.1. Classification (NCBI taxonomy): domain Bacteria; kingdom Pseudomonadati; phylum Candidatus Zixiibacteriota; species Candidatus Zixiibacteriota bacterium. The sequence continues at coordinate 6,522 of DATLYW010000017.1, read as the reverse complement.
GATACCGCTTAATGGGAACGTCTCTGTGCCGTCGTTCTTGAAATCCACCCACTCGGCGGCCAACTGCTTGGGCGGGATATATGGCCCGTGTCGGTCCTTGCCGGTGGGGTTCGGCTTGGCTCTTATGACTTGCAGGCTTCTCACTGTTCTGAACCTCCCTCGCGTGGTTTTCCACTTGGCGTGACCTCCCCGACCAAGCCGTCTTTTATCGCCCGGAAACGATCCAGCCGCTCCGGCTGGTTCCAGGGCGAGCCGAAGAACGGCCGGACGGTTTCGCTCTCGATTTCGCCCAGCATCCGTTCGAGCGACTCGCGGTCGAGGTTGCCCTTCGCCATCGTGGTCCGGACGGAATTTGCGATCCGGTCCGGTTTGCCCCGACCCCTCGCCACGTACGAGACGGCTTGGCCCTTGCAGCGCTCGTAGTTCCATCCGTTGAAATCGAGCAGCATATGCTCCTCCTCGATATAAGTTACCAGCTGGAAATCCGAAGCTAGTGTTTCTTGTCTCTCGGCGGAAAAGGATCTCCGTCATAGCTGTCCCTATCTCTGATCTTATTCTCTCGGTCATGGATGAAGAGTTCCGATTTGTTCTTTTGCGCAAGCTCGCGGCCGGCTTCTGTAGCTTCCCGCTGGGTCGGGTAAAGACCAGAAGCTCGTTTGTCGCCCTCGCCTTTCACGGCCCAATTCCCCTCTTTTCTATGGGTAACGTGAATATTCTTTCGCATTGAGACCTCCTTCTTTGATCGAGACTGTGTCAAAATGATTTTTGTCTAAAAGGGATCGTCCGCAGAGCCCATACCAGTTTGCCGAGATGCATAGGAACACATCGCCAGATGTTCAGAGTCCAGGGGGACTCTGCCGCTAGTATCGCCATGAGGGGTACAGGCGCGCGAGCCGGAGCGTGAGTGGCAATTGCTCGCGCAGTGCGGCGATCGCGACGACTAAGTCGTGATCCTCCGTTGGGGTGACTGTGCCAGTCCCCTAAATACGTGAACATTCGACCCGAGTCATTATAGATCCGGGCGATTTCTTCCTCCTGGTACTTCGCATCAGGCAAGAAGCCGTAGGTGTTGTGTACCGCCTCGGGTCCCGGCCCGGTAGCATCTGTTATAACAACTTCCGTCAACGGCGCAGCCCAATACCCGATCAACACACCACCTGTTTCTTTAGGAAAAGCACGATCCGCCTCGGCAATCATCCTGGACAGGGCCAGTTTCGATATCCAAGCGACACCTACTTCTTTCTGCATTCGCATGATGGATGGCGATTGAGTTTGAATGTCTCGAACCGGGGCGCAATGATCTCGCCAGCGGAGTTTCGCAAGGAAATCACAGCCACGTCCCAATCAACGTCGGTGTAGCCGCCGCTTTCACCACCCAGAAGAGTCGAGACGGCAAGCCGGACCCCGGCCAGAGCAATTTGGCCGACATCAAAACTGGCACCGGTAAATGTTGGATCGGCACAACCAACCGGCTGGGTCTGACCTGCCGGGTCCGCCAGCGGGCTCGGGATTGATTCATCCATTAGAGCATGTTGCAGGCACAGCCAACATCCTTCGGTCTGGCCTGGCCGAATGCGGACGACAAGACCTCCCCACGCACCGGCAGTGGTTGAGACGCACAAATATGGGAGCCCGCGTTCACGGGCTAAGTCTGCCAACAGGTGCTGAATTCCAACTTCGGCTGTGGCGTCGTAGATAAAGTCTGCACCGTCTAAAAATTCATCCAATATTTTTAGGTCTGTTGCGCCATTACCCCGAAGGGCTCCGATTCGGTGCGTGATAGCGACCACTTGGGTGTAGGGATAGTGGTCGGATATGAGGTTTTTGATAGTCTCGGTTTTAAGGAGACCCGCAACAGGGATGCCCAACGGCCAGCGGATAACAGTGCCGGGATCAACGATGTCGTGGTCAACGATCCGCAACTCTCCTACGCCGCTCCTGGCAAATTCTATTGCGCTCGGCGCTCCTATTCCGCCAAGTCCTACGAGTGCAACCCTGATATCTCGGAGAGGTGCAAGTTCTGGTACTCGGGCGGTAAGATCCTCCCGTCCTACTCGCCCCGCTCGGGCAAGGTAAGCACCATTTCTCCTACGCCCTTTGTCTTTTAACTCTTCTGCTCTGATAACGAACACCCATCCGTCGGAATTCTGACGCCAGCGGACTTCCTCTGGAAAAACAACGCCGATCACGTCCAAGCGCCAGCCTTTCACCGGATGCCACAACGGACGTTCAAGACTACGGTTATGCTTAACGAGTGCATCTAGGAAGCGACCTGGGTTCACTTCGCGAACTGGAGCATCGACGCGTAGCCATCTTGCATGCATCCTCTTCGGGTAAAGGCGCGCGAGTGAAGGGTCGGCCTTAGCAAGCAAGGTGCGATTGCTGTCGCGGATCTCCAGCACGGCTCCGCGTACAATATTTCCTGCGTTTTCGCCGAGGCCGATTATAAGCTCTCCCTGCTTGGTATTTGGATCAAGAGACCACGAGCTATCCACAAAGACGATGGTGCCTGGGGCATACTGATAATAGTCGCTGAACGGTTCTCCTTGGTGTTCCTCCAGCTCTGCCGCATCGGAGGGGTTATTGCTTCGGGCAGCCTTAAGAACCTGCGGCAACCGATTTTTTATGAAACCGGCGAGAGTGTCGGTTGGTTTCCAGTGGCGCGTTGCTCGCCCTATAAGGCAAAGGGTTTTTGAAAAGGGATGCTGATGGTGTTCGAGATCCAGATCTTCGGCGAAGACCTCGAACCGGGTATAGGGGTACATGTCAGGGAAGATCGCCAAAAGATTCAGCGTCTCCCCGTCGAGAGTGGGTTTGAGTCGCAGTGCTATAACTCCGGCAGCGCGAGCCGCTTGGTCAAGCTCGTATGGAATGCCTGCCTGGTCGAGTTCTTTTAGCTCAAACTCGAGACGGCCCGGCCATCGTTCCCACCACGGCTTTAGCATAGCCCGACGGGGCGGTGCCGAGGTGGACGCGGGGGCTCAGGCGGTCCGGGTGGACGCGGCGGCCCCGGTGGAACATCGGGACGCTCTGGATGTTCCGGGTGCTCAGGCTTATCAGGACGTTCCCCTCCGGGATTATTTTTCTTATCGCCTTGGGTTTGGTTATCCATAAAGTTTCTCCTCCTTGGAGTTGTTTGTTTCGCCTTCGGTGTGACTTTTGTGCTTGACTCGGGCTTGGCCTCCTGATAAATAAGTGCTGTCTAGATATTGAGGGTTAGGCATCATACCAGTATATAAATATAATTCGCTAAAGCGGTATAGTCAAGTGGAGAACGGAGGATTAACATAAGTTATTGAAATGTTTGAAAAAATGGAGACTGTAGGTGGCAGAATTCGCCAAGTTAGAAACCAGAGGGGGTTAACACTGGACCAGGTTGCCGAGAAAGCCGGGATTTCGAAAAGCTTCTTGTGGGAGGTTGAGCACGATAGATCAGACATCAGCGGTGACAAACTTCTGCGGGTGGCCAACGTCCTGAGCGCTTCTATAGACTTCCTTCTCCGGGGTGAGCCCGCGCCTGCGGACTATCAACCCCAGAAAATCGAAATACCTCAAGAACTCGGAGAACTCGCAGAAGAGTTCAGTCTCACGTACCGACAGACGCTTACCCTGCTTGAAATCGGTCGGTCGGTGGTGGCAAGGCGAAGTTCAAAAAAGCGGATGCCGATGAGCAAAGAGGACTGGAGAAAGCTTTATGATGGTGTAAAGGCTTTTCTGGAGGAGAAGCATTGACCAAATCCGAACGGGACGCCTATAACCACCAACTTCGCGCAGCGGCAAAACGCCTTGGGCTTCCGCTCCGGGGCGACATCGAAAGCAACATCATCCGATACTGCAAAGAGGAACTGGGAAAGTGGATAGCCGCCCACGGGCAGCCGGAGACGCTGACTGAGCTGCTGGAGTTGGTAACGGCATCTCTCAATCTCGACATCAAAGAGGTACGGGACGAGATAGACCTTAATCAGCTGCTTCGCAATATTCCTCCGGCCGTGGAACCTGGGATGGCCCTTCTTGCTACGGAACTTGATGATCAAACTGATGCAGTGATTCTTCAGCGGCAGCATCATCAGGCATGGGAAAGGCCATTTTTGGCGGTAATCAATTGTCGCGGGTGGCATGCCCTCCGGCGATATTTCAGCAAATGGCATGAGGTCGTCCATCTTATACTGGATGGCAAACAGCTTCGATTTGCTTTCCGCAGGACCCCATCGGAACGGCGGGAGCCGGAGGAGGTGTTAGTTGATCGGATCGCCGGCGTTCTGGCGTTTTACCCTGGTATCTTTGAGCCTGCTTTCCGGAGGGAAATCGAGCGCGCGGGACGTTTAAGCTTCGATATGGTGGACGCAGTCCGAAAGAAGGTCGCGCCCGAAGCCAGTCGTTATGCTACCCTTCTTGCCTGTCTCAGGCATTGCGACCACCCGGTATATTTTGTCCGAGCGAAGATCGGTTATAAGCGTAACGAGGAGAAGCTTTTGGCAGACTATGGGACTACTCTGTTTCCGAAGGAATGCCCACTACCAAAACCCAAGTTGCGGGTGCATGAGGTGGCGCATAGTCATGCGGTAGAGCAATTGGGAATTCGAATTCACAAAAACATGGAGATTCCCCAAACAAGCGTCGTCGCGACCGCCTTGAGAGGTGCTACCGGTCTCATCCATCGCGGTGGTGAAAAACTTGAGTCGTGGCGGACTTCGTCAACAGGCCCGATCGGTTATGGAGAGATAGAAGTGGAGGCGTTCAGCATCGACGAAGAAGTCTGGGCGCTTATCCACCTCCGCGAAGGCATAAGAGGCCGTCGTTAAAAATCTAAAAGCGTAGTTCATCCGCCGTTATTTCTTACAATTTCTTGTCGTAATTTCAGATTGGCCGTAGAATTTTTCTATGAGCCAGAAACTCGCACTGGTAATGCCGCAGTTTGCCAATGGCGAGCCGAATTTTATGAAGTTAATATCCAGCAGAAAATGGATTGTCCAGGAAGCGGCAATAACCGACAAGATAAAAGAGTGGCTTACTGCCAACGGAGGGTTGGAGGATCAGAAAATAACCAGCCCCCATGAAGCCTGGAGAATCCGCTACTCGGATGCTACCTTTACTTTTTATAAGAAGGGCACCCTCTTTGTTACGGACTCAAACGACGGTGCTTTGGTCCAGGCCCACGATTTCATCGATTCCCTGGTTGGCTCAACGTTCATGGCGCCCACTAAGGAATTCCTGATCGGTTTTGATGAGACGGGCAAAGGGGAAGTTCTAGGCCACTTGGTCTTGGTCGGAGTTATGTTTCCTTCAGCGATCTTCACCGAGTTGGAGAGGGTGATAGGCGTTGCCGACACGAAAGTAAAACACACCGTTGAATACTGGGACGAGCTTTTTAGGAAAATTGACTTTTTCAAAGACCAAGGCTTACGATTCTTTATAGAAAAAATACCTCCATGGCACGTGGATAGATACAATATTAACAAGCTACTAGACTTGACGTATCAGCGAATTCTCCTTCATTTTGCTGTGGGTGCGGATCTGAAACAGTGCCGGATCGTTTTGGATGACTACGGGATCGGCGCGAGCTTGAATCGCTATCTGAAATCTCTGGAAAACGGCGGGGCAGAAGTTATTAAGACCACCAAGGCAGACGAAACCTATCTTGAATCTCGGGTCGCTTCGCTCATCGCCAAAAGAGAGCAGCAGAAAGTGATGGAGGCCATATCAAAAAACCCAGAATTTACCCTGCCGAGGAAAAGTTTAGGTAGTGGAAATGCCGGCGACCCGGACACTCTAGAATGGCTGAAGGCATGGCACGCCTCAGGGAAAGAGTGGCCATGGTTTGTGAAGAGATCTTTCAAGACAATACAGACCATAGAGGGGAAAGTTGCGCCGCACAAGAAAGTTTCGCCACCCATAAATGACCACCTCCTGTCTAAAGAATTCAGGAGCAAATTTGAGAGCGGAGAGCTAAACATAAAATCCCTTTCGGTCGTCTGCCCATCGTGTGGCGCAGTGGCAAAGTCTGCGAAGCTAATACCTTTGGGCGGCGTTACAACGGGGCTATGCACGAACTGCAAGAAAGAACTTCATGGGTTGGCTCTGACGTTGCGGTATTACTGTGGCAGGTTGCTGCCGGACTCAAGCATCATAGCGCGAGGCTTTCTGAGCAAGGATCTTGAGGGTGCAAGATTCTTTGAGAATTTTACAGTATTGCTGCATCCGGTCACTAAACAGGAGTCGGACACTCCCGGCGGCAAAAAAGAATTGGAACGCCTGGGACGGTTCGCCTCCATAGGCCGGATCAAACTTGAAGAAACCGCGTCGCTTTTAGATCCGAATACGCTTAACAATATCTCCAGGGACGAGGCCATACAGCTTGGCTCTGCCGAGCACAGCGCGATTCTAGAACTTATCTCAAAATTGTTTTAGCAGGACAGCGATAGACGCTAACTGGACAAAGCCGAGAAAGTTTTGGGCATAGTATTCCCAGCGAACCAGGAGACGACGTTGCCATTGAATCCACGCAAAAAAGCGTTCCACGAG